>CAITMP010000405.1 GCA_903893525.1 uncultured Acidobacteriia bacterium
ATATGACCCCGCTCCATCGCACTCTTCTCGCATCTCTTCTCGCGTCACTTCTCGCATCCGTCCTCGCGATCTCCCTCTTCGGCCAAAAGCCCGCCGATATGAGGCTGTTGAGTACCGGCAGCGTGATTCCCGACGAGGGCTACTCGGACCAGCCCTACATCGTGAAAACTGCCGACGGGGCCTGGCTGTGCGTGATCACCACGGGGCCTGGAATCGAAGGGGCGGGCGGCCAGCACGTGGTGACACGGCGCAGCCTGGATCAGGGTCGGACCTGGTCGGAACCAGTATCGGTGGAGCCCTCGACCGGGCCCGAGGCATCCTCTGCGGTGCTGATGGGGACGCCATACGGTCGTGTTTACGTCTTCTACAACCACAATACGGACAATCTGCGTGAGGTGGTCGGGGATAAGCCAACCTATTCCGATGGCCTCAACCGGCGGGTGGACAGTCTGGGCCATTTCGTCTTCAAGTATTCGGACGACAACGGGCGCACTTGGTCTGCACAGCGCTACGAGATCCCGCAGCGGGATTTTGAGATAGACCTCAAGAACCCCTATGGCGGCAAAATCAAGTTCTTCTGGAATGTGGGCAAGGCGTTCACGTTGAACGGTGCCGGCTATGTCCCGTTGCACAAGGTGGGTGGGTTCGGCGAAGGCTTCTTTACTTCCAGTGAGGGCGTGCTCTTGCGAAGCGGGAACATCCTGACAGAGCGCGATGCGACAAAACTGCAGTGGGAAACGCTGCCGGACGGGGAGATTGGCATCCGCGCACCGGCGGGCGGCGGACCGATTGCCGAGGAGCAGTCGTTTTCGGTGTTGAGCGACGGGTCGATTTTCTGCGTGTTCCGCACCATCGACGGGCATTCGGCCTTCAGCTACAGCCGGGATGGCGGACGCAGTTGGGAACCATCGCAGTACATGCGCTACGCCAACGGCCGGTTGATGAAACACCCGCGGGCGGCGAATTTTGCCTGGCGCACGCAGAATGGAAAATTCCTGTACTGGTTCCACAATCACGGCGGCAGATTCATCGTGGAAAATCCCCGGCGGCGCACCATCGCATATGAGGACCGCAATCCGGTCTGGCTGGTGGGCGGGGTGGAGGCTGACGGGCCCGCAGGCAAGGTGATTCGCTGGTCGCAGCCGGAAATCGGTCTCTATGACGACGACACGGTGATCCGGATGAGCTATCCGGACCTGGTGGAGGAGGGCGGCAAATACTTTCTCACGGAGACGCAGAAGGACGTAGCCCGCGTTCATGAGATTGACCCAACACTGCTGGAGGGAATGTGGCACCAGTTCGAGGCCAAGGGCGTTACGCGAAAGGGTCTGGTGCTGGAGACAACGAAGGATGCGAAGATGCCAAATTTGCCAAACTTCTTCCAGCGGTCCCGGCGCGCCGATTTCAGCCGCGACGATTTGCGGACGGGATTCACACTGGATGTGTGGTTGAATCCCGGCGCACCAGGGCCCGGAACTGTTCTGGCAGACAACCGCACTGCGGACGGGCGGGGTTTTTCGCTCAGTACGACCGCGAACCGGGGAGTCGAGATCGTATTGAATGACGGTCGCACGGAGAGCCGTTGGACATCGGAAAGCGGCGCGCTCACCGATCGAAAGCCGCACCATGTGGCAGTCATTGTCGACGGCGGGCCGAAGACCATCAGCTTTGTGGTGGACGGCATATTCCACGACGGTGGCAGCGAGCGGCAGTTCGGATGGGGCCGGTTCAGCCCGAATCTCATGACGGTGAATGGCGGGCCTACCCTGCACGTTGGTCCCGGCGTCAGGAACATTCGTGTGTACAACCGGGCGCTGCGAACATCGGAGGCGATCGCGGCGTTTCGGGCCGAGTGAAATAGGTGAGCGATTCGCCACGTTCCAAGCGTTCTCTTAGGTAGACCGGTACTTGCCGGCCTCCCAATCCCAAGGAACCCCATGAAAATCACACCGACCGGCATGCGGATTTTATCCGTGGCCGCCCTCTCGCTCAGCGTGGTTTTCGTCCTCCCCGGCGCATCCATCCCAGTCACCAACGCCAGCTTCGAGGCCCTCTCGCTGGCGCATCCAGACGATTACAGCCTCAACAACATACCGGGCTGGAACGTCAGCCTCCACGGCTTTGCGTCCACATTCAGGCCCGGAGGCGAATTCCCCGCAGGCATTCCGGACGGTGTCAACGTGGCTGCGGTCGGTGGAGGCTCCTCCATCTCGCAAACCCTCAGCGGATTGCTTACCGGCAATACAAATTACACTCTGTTGGTGGGAGTGGGAAACAGGAGCGGGTATTTTAGCGGATACACCGTCACGTTGATCGCCGGCGGCGTCGTGCTCGCCACGGACTCGATCCAGCATTCGGACTACTCCGCATTCGCGGAAGCCTACGGCACCTTTACTACCTCCACAATCAACTATTTCGCGGCAGCGGGCAATGCCCAGATTGGAACTGCGCTCAGTATCACGCTAAGCTCTTCCGGCAGTTCGTCGGATCAAGCCGAGTTTGACAATGTTCGTCTGAGTTCCAGCGGCGGGACCAGCGGCACTCCGGAACCCGCCAGTTTCGGTCTGATGCTGGCAGCGGGTGCTTGCAGTGCTCTGGTTCGACGAAAGCCGGGCAAGCGTCTCACCTGGCGGCACGGACTTCTTGCAAACGCCCGCGGAGGTCGGCTGGCAGCGACGCAATAACGGCATCGCTGATCACTCCGGCCTCGTCCAGATCCTTCAAATGCACTTGGTCCTTCAAGCGGAAACTGGTCAACTTCATCCGCACCAGATCCGCCACCGGGACCAGCCGAATACCTTGAAGAACCTTTACACCTCCAAAGGTCGGAACCGCCTCGGAGTACGTTTCGAGAACCTTCTCGCCGCTGAACACCATATGCACCGCCCGACGGCCGGAGGGTTGGCCGGCCTGCAGCAACATATCCATACCGGCAACATGGCGGTACTCCAAGCCGAAGGGCCGCACCGCCCGGGCAATCGCATCTAAATCCTCGCGCCGAACCACGATGTCGATATCCCGCGTCAGGCGTCCCGCGTCTGGGTCACGCTCCTCGACGTAAAGATAGGTTGCAAGGCCACCAATGACGCGGTAGTCGAGTCCGGCGGATGAAAACGCGTCTTCAATCAGTCCCGCCAAGGCAAACAGGTTTTCCACACGGGCCTCGAAAAATGTATTGACCAACGTCGCCACTGGAAACACGTTAGCATGCGTTTCCCAAAACATGCTGCGGTCAAGGAAAACAGCCGGATGACGACCCTTTGCCGGATGCTAAGCTCGAAGTTTAAGCCATGGCAAAACTGTCGATTCAAGATTTGGAACTTTCGGGCAAGCGCCTGTTCATCCGTGTGGATTTCAACGTCCCGCTCGCCAACGGAGGGCAGGAAATCACCAGCGACAAGCGCATCCGGGCGTCGCTGCCGACCATCCAGTACGCGCTAGAACACGGTGCCGGCGTAGTGCTGGCCTCGCACCTGGGCCGCCCCAAGGGCAAGCCGAACGCTGAAATGAGCATGAAGCCGATCGCGGCCAAGCTGCAGGAACTGCTGGGCAAGCCGGTCGCGCTGGCACCGGACTGCATTGGTCCCGAGGTGGAAGCCATGTTGCCCGCCCCCGGAGAAGTGCTGCTCCTCGAAAATCTCCGCTTCCACAAGGAAGAGGAGGACAATGATCCGGGCTTCTCCGCCAAGCTTGCCGCGCTTTGTGATGTGTACGTGAACGACGCGTTCGGTACCGCCCACCGCGCCCACGCCTCCACGGTCGGGATGATCCAGTTCGTTGGCAAGGGTGCCGCTGGCCTGCTGATGGAGCAGGAACTGAAGTATTTGGGAATGGCGACGACCAACCCGGACCGCCCGTGCGTGGCGATCCTGGGTGGTGCGAAGGTTTCCGACAAGATCGAAGTCATTGAAAACATGGCCAAGGTCGTGGACACCGTGCTGATCGGCGGCGCGATGGCATACACGTTCCTGAAGACCCAGGGACATGCAACAGGCAAATCCCTGGTGGAGGAGGACAAGCTGGATCTTGCCGCCCGCCTGTTGGAGCTGTATGGCTCCAAGCTGGTGCTGCCGGTGGACCACGTGGTTTCGTCCGAATTCAAGGCCGGAGCCGAGTGCGAGACGGTCACGGAGATTCCCGAGGGCAAGATGGCCCTCGACATTGGCGAAAAGACGATTGCGATCTATGAAGCTGCCATCGCATCGGCCAAAACGATCATCTGGAACGGTCCGATGGGTGTGTTCGAGATGCCGCCCTTCGACAAAGGCACCATGGCCTTGGCCCACGCGGTTGCCAATTCCAGCGCCATCTCGATCGTTGGCGGCGGCGACTCGGAAAAGGCCGTAAAAACCGCCGGGGTCAGCAAGCAGATCTCGCATGTGTCCACCGGCGGCGGGGCATCGCTGGAATTCCTCTCCGGAATCGAGTTGCCCGGCGTCGCGGCTCTTACCGACAAGTAGTTCCGATCAAGTCCCTAAAAATTGCGGCATGGTCCCGGACCATGCCGCATTCTTTTTTAGGTGTGGCCATTAAAACCAGGCAACGAAACGATACGCAGCCGGGTTCCGCAACGTCTACACGGCGTATGCGGGTTAACATCGAATAGATGGTGCAGATCGGTCGTTACCGGATCGTCGGGGAGCTGGGCCGCGGTGCCATGGGAATGGTGCAGTTGGCCACCGATCCTGCGATCGGACGCTATGTCGCCATCAAGACCATCCGCATCCGCGACATTGACGACCGGGCACAGCAGGACCGGCTTCGGGACCGGCTGTTCCGGGAAGCACGCTCCGCCGGAGTCCTATCCCACCCCAACATCGTTACAATCTACGACGTGGACGAAATCGACGGTGTGGCCTACATTGCCATGTCGTACGTCAACGGTCCCACATTGGAAAAGGCGCTGGCGGAGCAACCACTGCCCGCCGCCAGAATGTTTGACGTGCTGCGCCAGACTGCGGCGGCCCTTGATTACGCCCATGGAAAAGGCATTGTCCACCGTGATGTAAAGCCGGGCAACATCATGCTGGACGAGGAGGGGCACGTAAAGATCACCGATTTTGGGATCGCACGGACCGTTGCCTCCTCGCATTCCACCGAGACGAAGAGTGTCGTCGGCACGCCAAACTACATGTCGCCGGAACAGGTCCAGGCACAGCTGGTGGATGGCCGGTCCGACCAGTTTTCGCTGGCAGTGATCGCCTATGAGATCCTGACCGGCGAGAGACCTTTTACGGCCGACCATCTGAGTACCATCGTGTACCGGATTGTGAACGAGGAAGCCGCACCCGCGCACCGATTGAACGGGACGCTTTCGCCCTCGATTGATGCGGTTCTGCGCAAAGGAATGGCGAAGAAGGCCGCCGACCGTTTCCCCAACTGCTCCAGCTTCGTGGGTGCGCTTGAGATGGCCTGTGCGGAATCGCGGGGCTGGCATCCGATTGGGGTCGGGATGGCCGGATCGATGCCAACAGTCGGGGTGGAGAAGACTGCCCCACGAAAACGCGACACGGTGATCGTGGGCGGGACAACGGATGTCGGGACACCCAACGGCGCGACAACCAACGGCGCGACGGCAGTTCCGGGGGCCGTGGCGCCGATTCCAGTGGTTGGACAATCACGACCGGGACCGGTCGCGGCTACCCCGAAATCAAGCAGCGTGCCAATGCTGCTGGCGGTTGCCGCGAGCCTCCTGTTGTTGGCGCTGGCCACCGCGATATTTCTCCACGAGGCGGGAATGCTGGGAGAGGCACCTGTGCCAGTCGCCGAAACTCCCGCTGCGCGGCAGACGCAACCAGCCCCTCTTGCACCGGAGACCGATCCGACTCCCCAGGAGTCACCCGCCGAGGTCGCAGGAACGCCGTCACCACAAAGTGATCCTGTTCCCGTGCCCGCCGCAGGGAGCTCCAAGGACTCAACGCCAATTGTGGAAATGGTCCGCCCGGCGGTACGGGAAGTCCGCCAACCACATTGGGAGGATATTCGGATCTCGACCAACCCTCCCGACGCAAAGGTCGTATTGGACGGCAATTCGGGAACGTTCTGCTTCGCGCCTTGCGCACTGCGGGCATACCCGGGACAACACCACATCACGATCGCAAAACCCGGCTACGAGAATCTCTATCAGGATGTTCGTCTCGGACAGGAACCGCTCGATCTGGGTGAAATCCACCTGACCCCCATCCGCGGCACACTGATGCTGTCTACCGACCCGGAAGGCGCTAGGATCCGCATCAATGGGACAGAGGTCGAACAGTTAACTCCGACGAGCTTGAACCTGAAGCCGGGAGTCTATGCCGTAACTGTCGAGAAGGCCGGTATTTCCAAGACCGAGAATGTCGCCATCGGCGATGGCATTTCGCACCGCAAGATCCCGCTCACCCGCTAGACGGCTATTTCTCAGGCTTTTTTGCCCGGGCGTCGTTTTCCGAGTACTGTATCTGGGGCCGATTTAGCTTGATGGAGATCGTTTGTTGCGGCTCTGTCGTCTGGTAAACGCCGCCGAACGTCTGGAAGTTCCCCGCGATCACCTGGATCTGGACCTCGCCACGCGGCATTGCGGGAACGGTGACTTTGCCCTCCTGGTTGGTCTTTGTCTCCCAGTTGGTGCGGATCTTTTTCATGTTGACCCCCAAGCCGTGTTTGAAGACGATCACGACGCTGGCTCGGTCGATGGGTTTGCCGGAATCGGAGGACAGAACCTCGACGGTCAGACGAGTGTCAGCGGCTTTGGCAGTTGGGAGTAAACCCGTCGGCAGTACACAGAGAAGGAGAGCAATCACCCAGGCGGAACGCATTGCTTTATTATCCAATATCGGGTATGAGGAAGTTGCGGGGGCTCCATGCGGCCCTGGTTACGGCTTCCGCGGCCAAGTACCCACTGCGGACCGCGCCCTCCATGGTTGCTGGCCATCCGGTGCGGGTCCAGTCCCCCGCAAGGAAGAAATTGGGGAAAATGGTGTCGGCGTCGGGGCGGAAAGCATCCAGGCACGGTTTCGCAGAGAACGTCGCCCGCACTTCCTTGATGACGTGCGCTTTTTCCACGCTGGCGAGACGGACGGCTGGAAGAAACTCAGACAACTCGCGCACAGCCAATTTCACGATCCCCTGCTTGGACATTTCCGTCAAACCTCTAGAGGCGCTGACCACAAGCTGAAGATAACGACCACCGCGTTTGTTGAACATCCACTGGATGGTCCGGTCCAACAATGCGGCATGGGGGAGATTCGTAACAGGACGGTCGAACCAAATGTGAATGCCGGTGATCGGGGAATGCTCGAAGACCTTCCACTGGATGGGCAATGCCGGGAGCAGGGCTTGGACCCGTTCAAAAGGCAGGGCCGAAACATAGTAGTCCGCCTCGATCAACCGGTCGTTCGATTCCAACCCCGATATATGGCCGTTCAGGAGCGAGATTCCGGTAATCGGCGACCGGTAGTGGATTTGAATGTTCGGCCCCAATCCCTGCTCGGAATACAGCTCCCGCAAAGGCACGGATGGTAGTCCCATCTGGTAGGAATCCGATTGGGAAAGCATCCCTAGCCAGAAAACTTGCAGACCGTGGGCGGCTGCCATGGTGTGCAATTCCTCGTTTACGGCCGAAACCAGGATCGGATACCAAAACCGGTCGATGGCAGCTTGCGGCTGTTGTTTTTCCTGGAGCCAGTCCAACATTGTGATGCGGTCGAGATCCGTCCGGCTTCGCCACTCCGACGGAATGCAGCCCATGGCACGGGAAACGGCAACTTTCTCGTGGAACGCCAGAAAACTCAAGCCGAGAAATGATTCCGCAAAGTGCGCGGGGGCTGGCAAGCAGCCGCGTCGCATAGTGGACATCCGACCGCCCGGTTCGATGAAAATGAATTGGGAGTGGTACTTTATCCGGTCGGCGACGCCGATGCGTCCATAGAAATCGAGAAGATTGTGACAGCAGCGCAGGAGAACATGCTGGCAATTATCGACGAGCTCGGATTCATCGGGAGATTCCGGCTGCAGCCCGGCATTGGGAGCGCCGGAAACCGGCCAAGAAGTAGCTCGTCCTCCTAGAAAGCCCCTTGACTCGTAGACGTCGACCTCACAGCCTGAATCCGCAAGACAAGTCGCCGTTGCGAGTCCAGCCAGCCCGCCTCCGATAACCGCGACCTTAGCTTTCAATAAAGTCTTCCCAAACCTATTCCTAATATAACGTAAACAGACGTCCCGTAGCGGAACCCGGCGTTGGGGTGAAGGGTCGTTACTGTCTGCCAACCGAGGTGGCTTCACGCACCTCGCCGGAAATCCGGATGTTGCGGAAATCACCGGTCTCGTTGAACGATCCCAGACCCACCCGACCCCATCTCAGGCTCAAATCAACCGCTTCCAAGCTGGGGTTCCTCCGACCACCGACTTCCACCGTGCAGCGCCCCGTATCGCCATCGAAAACCAGCTTTACCGGGGTCCAGTCCGCTGAATCAAACGATGGAGGGCCATCCAGTGGCGAGATTCGCACCCGCTCGCCGCCGAAGATATGGAACATACCGTTGTGGACCACCTGCTTGGCAGCGGCATCGGTGGACATGTGCGCGTAGTTATAGTGGGCATCGTCCTGCCAAGCGTAAACGAGGATCAAACTACGTGCGTTCCGCTTGACCTCGCCCTCGATGGTGACCTTGCGGTAAGGCTTGGAATCCAACAGCGCGATCTTGGTGGGTCGGCGGGGTTGGCCCGGGGAGGGATCCGCGGATACTTTGAGCCTGAGGACGCCGTCCTCGACACTCCAGTCCGAGGCGTGCTCCACGACCCATTTTCCGCCGAATACCGATAGTGCGTCCCCTGCTGGCGAAGCCGCCATCAGGCCGACCAGTCCGAACAAGACCAACAACGATTTCATTCCCGTAGCGTACCTTACTGTAACCTTTAGGAACCGATCCGGGTCATGGCGGCCCGAACGCGCTCCTGCAACGCTTCGTCGTGGCGATGGAGAGCCAAGGCCTCAATGGCGTTTCCGGCAGCATCGCGGGAACCCTGCGCCACAGTGGCGAGAAGAAACTCGATGGCTGGTTCCGTGCGCGAGGTGGAGAGGGCCAGCATCAGGCACTTGCGCAAATCCGGGTCCCATTCGCGTCCGGCGGCCGCACACAGCCACTCCACTGCGTCGTTACGCCGGCTGGCACCCAAGGCAAGAATTGCGGATTCCCGGATCTCAGGCTTGGCACCAGCGGCGAACCGCGTGACCAGCGCCACACCGTCGGCGGCTTCGAGTGCGAGCATTGCCGTGAAGCACTCGGACATCACCTCCGCTTCGGCGTCCCCGGACAGAGTTTTGAAGCGCAACAGCAGCGACGCAGCCTCGGAACCAACTGCGGCAATCGCCCGCACCGCCCCGGCCCGCGGGATCCACTCCGGATCCACCAGTAGCGGCACCAACTCACGGAGCTTGTGGGGATACCCGGTGTTTACCAGGCCCATCGCACAGATGGAGCGAACGTCCACGGCTGCGTCCGACGGGCCGCCCCAGCCGGGCTCCAGCTGCCGGTAGCGCAGACCGCGAAGATACAGTTCGGGCGCGTCGTAGTCCATGCCAACCAGTGAGCGGCAGAGCGCTGTCAAGGCCGCACAGCCCTTGTCCCCCGCCCCGCCCCGGTCGATTAGCTCACGGCAAACTGTGGCCAGTTGGTCACTCAATTCGAGCCACTGTGCCGTGCCGATGATCCTTGCAGCCTTGGCAACAACCAAGTTGTATTTGGACGACAACGCCTTCAAAAAGGCAGTCTTGCCGACCGGTGTGCGGAGCGGTATTTCGTCCAATTTCGCGAGCGCGGCTTGGATCGGATCGCTCTTCATACTAGTCAACTATTAGATCGGCCACCGTCTTGTTGGGGTCGTCCACAATGGCTTCGAGTACACGTCCGAACCACAAATTCATTTCGTTGGCCGCCTCAACATCGAAAAGGCTCTTTTTGGGGAGCCACACGCCGCCTAGCGACTTCCCGTTGTCTGTTTCGGTTTCCCAAGTGACCAGGTACAGGTCGGGGCGGGTCTGGTCGTGCATCCAATCCTCCACCCATTCCACGTCCAAGCCATTCAGCTGCAGCTTGCCCCTGAGGGTCTCCGGATAAGCCGAGAATACGGCTTTGAACAAAGGTCCGCCCTGCCTGTCGGGAAAAACTTCCTTGAGCGGAATGTCCTGATAAGTCAGTGCCGAGGTAACAACATCTTTCACGCGTCCCAGCAACGAAGCGATGGTGGGATTGTCGCCCAAGTCCACACGAAGGGCTGGTACGACCTCGCTCGCACCTATCATCGATTCAAACCGCCAATCCGGCCGGATCACATATGTGGTGCCGACCGTAATATCGGAGCAACCGGAATAGCGCCGGAGGAGCAAAAAATACGCCGCGACGATTGCGATATACGGTGTGACAGCGTGTCTGCGGCAAGAGGCATGGAGCCGCCGGGTGAGATCGGCCGAGTAACGGTGCCACAACAGGTGGGAATCGAAATTCTTCGCCTGTGGCCCACTATTCTGGTTGCGCCAAGTCCATGGCGGTGGCTCGCCGGCACGGAACCAATCCCTCCAGTACTGGCGGCGCTCTTCAACCAGGCTCGATCCCGGTGCGACGGTACCCGCTTGCCACTTGGCGTATTCGGAGTATTGCGTGACAGGGGGGAGTCCGACGGGGACGCCGGACACCAAGGCGTTGTAATGGGCCGAAAATTCCTTCAGGACATTCAGCAGCGTCGGGTGGTCGAACAGAGTATTGTGGAAGCAGATCTGGAGGTAGCTGGCATCCTCACTGGGCTCGGTGCCTGGAACCGATGCGAACGCAACGTGCAGGCCACTAGCTGCCGCCAAATCGAAAGGTCTGCGTGCCTCGTCCGCCATCCACGCATGCAGGTCGGATTGGCTCGCGCCGGGCATCCGTGTTTCAAACCACGCGACTTCGCCCTTCGGAGAAATCACCTGCATCAGTTGCCCGTCGATTTGTTTCAGAACCGTGCGCAGAATCTCGTGGCGGGCCACCATCGCATCGAAAGACGATCGGACTACCGCCGGATCAACGGCACCAAGGATCTTGAACAGGAACGGCGCGTGGTAAAACGTCTCCTTGGGATCGAGCTGCTGGAGCGTCCAAAAGCGTTTCTGGGCGAAACTGGCCGGGCACAGAGTGGTCGCCGTGCTCAGATGCTGGACCAATTCCGCCTTCCTGGCCTGCAGCTTGAGCCGCAATTCCGGCGTCAGGGCATCCGGAGGAGCCGTGTATCGCAGCTTGTCCCCATCGAGCCGCAGTTTGATGCCGCGTCCCTCAAGTTCCTCCAACAGCTGCCCGGGCACTAGATTTCCCCGTCTTCCACTTCGGCAACCAAGGTTTCGGCCGTGTTCCGGTCCAAATACGCCGCCAGTTGGGAAACCGTCGGGTTCTCCATCAGCACCACGGGCCCCAAGGTCCGGTTCAGGGATTTCTGCAGCCTGTGCATCAGCGCGACGGCGCTCAGCGAGTTGCCGCCGAGTTCGAAGAAGTTTTGGTCCAGCCCCACCCGGCCCACATTCAGAACATCGGCCCAAACATCCAGCAGCATCAATTCGGTCGGATTGTCCGTTGCGGGTCGCGCCTCGTCCGCACCCATGTCAAAAGTAACCGGAATTTGCGCGAGCGCCTTGCGGTCGATCTTGCCGTTGGGCGACAGGGGGAACTGGTCCAGCACCGTGAAGACCGCCGGCATCATGTAGTAGGGAACCTTCTCGCGCAACAACTGCCGCAGGTGCGGAATCAGTTGCCGGTTCAGCTGGGCCCGTTGCGGATCGTTGCAGAAGTCGTCAACCGTGCGGAGCAAATCCGGGTCGGCAACGGCAAAGACTGCGGGGCGAGCCGGGAGGTCGTTGCGCGAGAACACCGCATCGAACGAGCCCCCGGCGTCCGTATTCAACCAGCTGACTTCAACCCGGTAGCCACGCGACTCCAGAGCCCACACGTCCTCGGGCTGCACGGAGCGGTCCGGCACCGAAGAAACGTAGGCCCTCAGGTCCGCCGCGGTCTGCTGCGGGCTTGCCTCGCGCAGCCACGCCATGGCCGAAACTTCCTCGTCCAAGCGACCGTTTGGAATGCGGCTGATGGCGAGCGTTTCCGGACGGTCCTGGGACAGAATGCGGCGCACCTCGTCCAAGCTCAGCTTTTGGCGGGTCCAATCCTGCCATTGGAGGTCGGATTGCACTTCCACCGGCGAGTCGACGTGGAGGACCACGTCGTATCGGAACCGGGACAGCTCGTTTTCCGTGTACCCGCGCTTGGGCATCGCCTCCACGTGCGAGATCCCTGGGATCTGGCGCATGAGAAGCGGGAACAGGCCGGGCGCGAGCAGCAGATCGCGCTCATTCAAAACTTCCTGCCGGATATGGTCCTTGACCTTCGCAATCGAGTCCGTGTCCTTGGCCTGGAACAACTGCAGCGAGGTTTGGAAAGTTTCCAGAGTCAGAAGGCTCAGCAGATCGCCCAGAAGGATGTGGCCGCCCGGTTTCACCAATTGCACAAGCCTACGGATCACCTGGACCAGATATTCGATGTCCGGAAACATCTGGATTACCGAGTTGATCACGACGGTGTCGAAGCTGCCAGGCTCAAAGCCATCCAGCTCGTGGGCCGCGCCCTCGTGGAGCGAAACGCGCTCCAACCCGGGAAGGCGCTTCTGGAGCCCACGGATATATTCCAGCGCCGTGGCCGAAATATCGCAACCCACATAGCTTTCGCACACGGGTGCCACGCGCGAGAGCAGCATTCCAGTACCGCAGCCCAGTTCCAGCAGGTTCTTGGGGCGCAGAGCGAGCATGCGGTCAACGGTCTGCTCCACCCATTCCTTCATCTCGGCGTCGGGGATCCTCTTGCCGGTGTAGCTGCTTGCCCAACCGCCGGTATTGAGTGTCTGGTCCTCGGCATCGGGGCTGGCTTGGTAGGCCTCCTCGTAGACCGCCTTCCACAATTCGATGTTCTCGCTGGCACCGGGCAATTCGCCCAGATTCTTCAACGCATCGCGGTCGGTCATCAGATACGACACCAACTGCTGGTCGTTCCTGGCGTCCGGCACGGCCAAGACAATGGCGCGCTTCACGGCCGGGTGTTGCTCCAGCGCGGTCTCGATCTCGCCCAATTCGATCCGGAAACCGCGGATCTTGACTTGGTTGTCGATGCGTCCGATGAACTCGATGTTGCCGTCGGGCAGGAATCGCGCCAAGTCGCCGGAGCGGTAAATCCGCCCGGGTCCGAAAGGATTCGGGATGAACTTCGCCGCCGTCATTTCGGGGCGGTTCCAGTATCCACGGGCCAGACCAATGCCGCCGATGAAAATCTCACCCGCCGTGCCCACCGGAACCTGCTGCAAGCTTTCATCCAGGATGTAAATCAGCTGGTTGGCGAACGGCTTGCCGATGGAGGGGTTTTGCGTCGCACCGCGCTGGCAGAGGTAAATGGTGTTCAAAATGGTGGCCTCGCAGGGCCCCCACATGTTGTAGACCTTTTCGAGGGTTGGAATCCGCAGGAGGTCCTGCATCAACCGCCCGTTGAAGAGTTCACCAATCAGCGTGGCGACCCGCACGCTTTTCGGCACCGCCCCGATACTGGCCAGCACGTTGTAAGCCGAGGGAACCGAGTTGAGGAACGTGATCTCCTCGCGGGCCTTGAGGTTGGGCACTGCCAGTGCGTTCTCGCCCAGAATCACCTTCCCGCCGCGGGTCAACGGGATGAAGGTCTCGAAAAGCGATAGATCGAAGCACATTGAGGATCCCAGGAACATCCCGGCGGTTTCCTCGGGCAAGAACTGGGTGTGGGCCCAGCAAATGCAGTTGACGATGCCCGTGTGTTCGAGCGCCACGCCTTTGGGCTGGCCGGTGGAACCGGAGGTATACAGGATCACCATCAGGTTCCGGGGACCAACCGACGTCACGGGATTGGAATCCGGCATTGCGGCGATTGCTGCGCGCTCGCTGTCCACAGCCACGATCCGCGCTTCAACTGGTGGCGGGTCGTCGAGCAGGTCTGACTGCGTCACGAACACCAGCATGGCGCTGTCCTGGGCGATGAATGCTTGCCTGGACTTCGGATAGGCGGGATCTATCGGAATGTAGGCGGCCCCGGACTTCAAGATGCCGAGCATCGACACCAACATGTCCGCAGTGCGCCGCATGCACAGGCCCACCAAGGACTCGGTGCCCACTCCGAGGCTGATCAGGTAATGCGCGAACTGATTGGCGCGCCTGTTCAGTTGTGCGTATGTCAGACGAACATCCTCCGTCACCAGCGCGACGGCGTCCGGGGTCCGGGCCGCCTGCTCAGCCACCAGCTGGTGCATGCAGCGGTCGGATGGAAAGGAGGCCGTCGTGTTGTTCCATTCCGCTGGCGGCATCACCATGTTCGTCGATTCCAATTGGTCGTTCAATTTTCTGTCCTCGCCAAGACTTCGCAAACCCACACCTGCAAATTGATTCCGGGAAATTCCGTATACCGGCCGTCGAATGGCTCCGAGGTCTCAAGCACGCGCCATACGCCTTTCGCCGATAACTCAGCTATCGTTTCCTTGAAATCCGTCGCTAAATAGAACTCCGGCCGCAGGGTAAACACGATGTGGCCGCCCGGCTTGGTGATGCGCGCCAGCTCATGGAAGGAGCGGCTGGGGGCGTGCGCACGGACAAACACGCCAACGCTAACAATTCCATCGAAGCTACCCGTCGGAAAGGCGAGTGGCTCGCCGAGAACACCAAGGTGCAGCTCCGCGTAGCACTTTTTCGCGGCAGCGTGTTCCAACATGCCCTTGGACATGTCGAAGCCTTCCACATGGACAAATCCCCGCTCCGAAAGCAGTTGTCCCACCAACCCGGTGCCGCAACCGGCGTCCAGAATGCGCCCTGTCTTCGGAACATATCGGAGCACGGAATCCGCCGCTTCCTTTGGCCCGCCGTGGTCGCCCAGGTCGTCTTCGTAACTCCCAGCCCATTCGTCATACCGGGCGGCCATTTCCTGTGGACTTTTCGCCTCGAAAACCTCGTGAACCTTGCCGCTCATACGTTCCGCATCCCCTGTTAGGTTAGCATTTTGGGTGGTCGATACAAGCTCCGGCGGGCACAGGGAAGCCGCAACGGACCCCCATCTCATAGAACGTGTAGTACGCTGTAACTTAATTTCATGAAATGCTAACCGAGCCCAATATTTCCTACGTGGGCACGGCGGCGACGATTGCGGAGCGAGCAGGAGGAAAGTTGCCCGGCACCGAACTCAAATATGCGGCAATTCTGGCATCCGTGCCGTGGCCGCTCATTGCCACGGACCAAGCTGGCAAAGTCGTGGTCTGGAACCGCGCCGCCGAGCGCCTACTGGGTTTTGACGAGAAATTTGCAACCGGCAAGGTCCTCTCGGACCTGGTCCGGGATCCGGGCTGCCTGGACCGGGATGCCAATGCCGGAGACGGCAAGTATGTCGAGAAGGTTCGCACATGGGTTGGGGCCGACGGCACTGCAATCCGTCTGGATGTCGGATTTGGACCGACTACGGAACCCGCTCCCGGTAACGACACGCAGCCTGGGTACTTGGTGAATGCGAGGGTTCTTTCCGACAACTCCCAGCACGGCGAACCGTCACAAGCGGCCGATACCCTCTCGGACGAGACATTCGGAAAAAGCCTGTTGGAGGCACAAAGCATCGCTGGTATCGGAAGCTGGGCCTTCGACGCACGTTCGGGGAAAGTCTACTGGTCCGACGCTACATTTCGGCTCTATGGCCTCGATCCGGAACAAGGCGAGCCGGACTTTGAAACACTGATCCGTCGCAAGCACCCGGACGATCGGGAAACGTTCCGGAATTTGGTGTTCGACGCGATCCGGCTGGGCCGCGAGTACAACGTGGACAACCGGATCGTGCGCCCGGACGGCTCCATTTGCTACGTCCACACCGTCGGAAAGCCTTTCCGCGATTCCAAAGGTGACGTGGTGGGGCTAGTGGGTACGGCGTTGGATATTACGGACCGGAAGCTTGCCGAAATCGCCCTCCACGACAGCGAGGTGCGGTTCCGGACCGCCTTCGAACACTCCGTCATCGGAATGGCGATGACCGCGATTGCGGATGGCAGGTTTCTCCAGGTGAACAGTGCCCTGTGCGGGATAACGGGTTACGACCAAGCGGAATTGCTGAACATGTCGTTTCGGACAATCACCCACCCGTCCGACCTTGCAGCCAATTTGAGTTTTGCCGCCGAGGTGCTCCGGGACGACGTAAAGAACCACCACTTCGAGAAAAGATTTATCCGGAAGACCGGCGATTCGGTTTGGGTGCGGGTCAGCGTGGGTGTCATGCGGAACCCAACAGGGGCTCCGGAGCATTTCATAACTCTGATTGAGGATATTTCGGCGCGGAAACTCGCGGAGGAACGGTGGCAGCTCGCATTGGAGGGGGTCAACGACGGTGTATTCGACTGGGACCCAAGGAATAACGCCATCTTCTACTCGGCGCGCTGGAAGGAGATGTTGGGCCACTCCGACCAGGACCTGCCAAATGAAATCAATGAGTGGGAGTCCCGTGTGCACCCGGAGGATTTCCCGTCCGTCCAAGCCTCGCTCCGCCGCCATCTGGACGGCCACACGGACCACTATGTCTCGGAGTACCGGATCCGTTGCAAGGATGGGGCCTACAAGTGGGTGATGGCCAAGGCCAAAGCCGTCAGGGATGAAAACGGCAAACCCGTTCGCATGATCGGAGCGCACTCGGATATTTCGGCCCGCAAATTGGCCGAGGAACACCTGAAATTCCGGGCCGAGCACGACCAACTAACCGGCGTGTCCAACCGCGGCCATTTCCTGGAGAAGTTCCAATTGAAGGTTGCTGCCGCACGGAATGGCTCCGGGCACTGCTACCTCTGCTGTTGCGACATCGACCACTTCAAGTCGGTAAACGATCGTTACGGCCACCATACCGGGGACGGGGTACTGATCTATTTCTCGTCGCTCTTGAAGGAGTGCGGCATCTCCGGAACCTGCGTGGGCCGTTTGGGCGGCGACGAATTTCAAGTGTTGATAACGGATGCCACCGTCGACGAGGCCGTCCGGGCCATGGAAGCGGTTCGGCAGCGCTTGGCGAACAAGAAGTTTCCATCCAAGCGGGGGCCTTTCCACGTCACAGCAAGTTTTGGCTTGGCCGAACTACAACCGCACATGGACGCTGACGACCTTCAGGAATCGGCCGACCTCGCCCTCTACCGCGCCAAAGATCTTGGACGAAACCGTCTTCATACTGCTCCAGGAAATGCCGCTCCTGGAAGCCTGGCCCAACCGCCGATGGAGTTTGACGCCGAGATTATAATCAGCGTATGAAAGTCACAGCCGTGCTGATTGTGGACCAAGTGGAGGCATCGCTGGCCTTCTGGGTGGACCGGATGGGCTTCACCAAAACCATGCAGGTACCGGATGGCGACACACTCGGTTTTGCAGGCGTCGCCCTCGGTGCGGCCGAGATCATGTTCCAAACGGTCGAGAGCGTTCGCAAGGACGATCCTTCCCTGCTCCCACCACACGGCGCAGCCACCAATCTGTTCATCGAGGTCGACGATTTCGAAGATACTTTGCGGCGGCTGGACGGATACCCCGTCGCGATGCACGAACGGACCACGTTTTATGGAATGCGGGAGATAGGCGTCCGGGAGCCCGGCGGGCACGCAGTGATCTTCGCGAAGGCCCTTTGAGCGTGCCAAGCCTAAAACTGCCCCGCGTTTATCCCATCCTGGACACCGGCACGCTGGCCCGGCTGGAATTCCCCGTCATTGAGGCCGCGGAGGCGCTGCTGGAAGGCGGTGCCGGGATTCTCCAGATGCGCCACAAGGATTTCTGGGGTCGCGAGGCATTCGCCTTGGCGGAACAGATTTCAAAACTCTGCCGCGAGGCCGGTGTTCCGTTCGTGGTCAACGACCGCGCCGATTATGCCGCCATCCTCGGCGCTGGCCTCCATGTCGGACAGGACGACCTTTCCCCGGCTGATGCCCGGCGCGTTCTCGGTCCTGACGCGATGGTGGGCTTCTCCACCCACAACCCCGCGCAAATGTCGGACGCAGCTTCGGAACCAGTGGACTACGTTGCCTTCGGACCTGTATTTCCAACAGTTTCCAAGGAGAACCCCGATCCCGTTGCCGGTTTGGCGGGTCTGCGGGAGGTCCGCACGCTCACCTCCCGCCCCTTGGTAGCCATTGGCGGAATCACCCTCGGGAATGCTTCCCAATGCTTCGATGCGGGAGCCGATTCGCTCGCCGTCATCGGCGACATACTCTCTGCTGTATCCTTTCCTTTATCGGCTCGTCCGTCATCGGACAAGCACTTAGCGGACGGCGCCAGGAAGCGCAGTCTGAGGGATCGAATGGCTGAATGGCAAAAACTCCAGCAACACCCACTCACGGGCAAGGCAGTAACGGGCAAGTAGGATCGGACGGGGACGCAAAATCGGGATTCGTCAAAGCCCTTGGCCTGACGGAAGCGACAACATTGGTCATGGGGTCGATGATCGGCTCCGGGATCTACATTGTCAGCGCCGACGTCGCGAGGCAGGTCAAATCGCCCGCCCTGCTGCTGGCGTGCTGGCTGCTGGGGTCGCTGCTGACCATCGTGGCCGCCCTCAGCTACGGCGAATTGGCCGCCGCCATGCCGCATGCGGGCGGACAGTACGTGTATCTCAGGGAAGCATTTGGACGCTTGTGGGCGTTCCTGTTCGGCTGGACGATGTTTGTGGTCATCCAGACCGGCACCATCGCCGCAGTGGCCGTCGCCTTCGCCAAGTACACCGGGGTCTTCTTCCCCCAAATCTCCGCCAAGAATTACTTGATCGGGTCCGGGACACTTGGACTGACTACCCAGCAGCTCCTCGCCATCGCCGTGATCATTCTGCTGACTGCGGTCAACACGCGCGGCGTCCGAACGGGTGCCATGGTCCAAAACGTGTTCACATTCGCCAAGGTGGCCTCCTTGCTGGGCTTGGCGATCCTCGGCTTCGCGCTGGGCCGGAACCCGGCCGCCATCGCGGCCAATTTCTCCTCCACCGGCTTCTGGGCCGGCGCTGACTGGAGCTGGGCCGCTGTAGCCGTTGTGGGAACCGCAATGGTCGGCCCCCTGTTCTCATCCGACTCCTGGAACAACGTGACCTTCGCCGCCGCCGAAGTCCGAAACCCGCGCCGCAATCTACCCTTGGCGCTCGGCCTGGGCGTCGGCGTCGTTTCGCTGCTCTACTTGGCGTGCAACCTCGTCTACATGTCGGTCCTGACGCTTCCGCAGATCCAGACGGCTCCTGAAGACCGGGTCGCGACGGCCGTCGTCTCCGTAATGTTCGGACCCGCCGCCACCTCCATCATGGCCGCCGCCATCATGGTCTCCACTTTCGGATGCCTGAACGGCATCATCCTCTCCGGAGCCCGTGTCTACTTCACGATGGCCCATGACAACCTGTTCTTCAAGCGAGCCGGTGACCTGAATCCCGAAACACACGCGCCCGTCGCGGCTTTGACCATGCAATGCGCCTGGTCGGTGCTGCTGACTCTGAGCGGGCAATACAACGACCTTCTCGACTACGTCATCTTTGCGGTACTCTTGTTCTACATCCTGACGATTTGCGGACTCTTCCGGCTCCGCAAGACCCGTCCGGACTTGGAGCGTCCCTACCGCGCCGTGGGATACCCGGTACTGCCCGCCATCTACGTCCTGATGGCCGGTCTCATAGAATTCTTTTTGTTGAAGAACAAACCCGAATTTACCGTCCGGGGCTTGATTCTTGTGCTGCTGGGGGTGCCGGTCTACTTCCTCTGGCAGCGGAAAGAGGGAAATCGATCTTGAGTGTTTTCGCAACGAAACCCATTGCCCGCATCATGCGGGAGAGCGAGGCTGGCGAGCACCAGCTGAAGCGCACGCTAGGCCCGGTCCAGTTGATCGCGCTCGGCATCGGTGCCATCATCGGCGCCGGGCTGTTCGCCCTCACGCCGAAGGCCGCGCATGACAATGCCGGTCCCGCCGTGGTCTTTTCCTTCATCGTCGCGGCCTTTGGCTGCGCCTTTGCCGGAATGTGCTACAGCGAGTTCGCCACCATGATTCCCATTGCGGGCAGCGCGTATACATACGCCTACGCCACCATGGGGGAACTGCTGGCTTGGATCATCGGCTGGGATTTGGTGCTGGAATACGCCACGGGCGCTGCAACGGTATCCGTGAGCTGGTCGAAGTACCTTGTCCGACTTTTACAACATTTCAGTATTACCCTGCCCCCGGACCTGACGAAGTCGTACTTCGAGGGCGGCTTGGTGAATCTGCCGGCCATCTTCATCATTTGCGTTGTTTCGATTGTGCTGATCATCGGCATTCAGGAATCGGCCCGCCTGAACGGGATCATCGTCGCCCTGAAGGTGGCAATCGTGGTGCTGGTGATCGGACTCGGTTTCGGATACATCAACCAGGCCAACTATGTGCCGTTCATCCCGCCAAACACCGGCGAGTTCGGACACTTCGGCTGGAGCGGCATCATGCGCGCGGCGGGCGTGATCTTCTTCGCCTACATCGGCTTTGACGCGGTTTCGACTGCCGCGCAGGAGGCGAAAAACCCCAAGCGCGACATGCCGATCGGCATCATCGGCTCCCTCGCCGTCTGCACATTGCTCTATGTCGGATTCTCATACGTGTTGTCCGGCATTGTCAACTACAAGGACATGACCGACACCGCGATCTACGAGGCGCTGCACAACATCGGTTACGACTGGCTCGGCACCGGTGTCGTGGTCGGAATCCTGGCTGGATACACGTCGGTCATCCTGGTCATGCTCCTGGGCCAAAGCCGTGTGTTCTACTCCATGTCCCGCGACGGCCTGTTGCCCAAACTCTTCTCCGACGTCCACCCCAAGTTCAAGACCCCGTGGCGTTGCAACTTGATCTTCATGGTCTTCGTGAGCATGTTCTCGGGCTTTGTGCCGCTGTCCAGCCTGGGTGACATGACCAGCATCGGAACATTGTTGGCATTCGTGATCGTCTGCGCGGGCGTGATGGTGATGCGCCGGACCCACCCCGACCTTCCCCGGCCCTACAAGACACCGCTGGTGCCGCTGGTTCCGATCCTCGGCATCATCGTGTGCTTTGCGATGATGGCCGCGCTGGATATGTTGACGTGGATTCGGCTTGTGGTGTGGCTCGCCATCGGCTTGGCGATCTATTTCCTCTACAGCCGCAGCCACAGCCACCTGGTGACCGATCCCGAAAGCCGCCACTAGCACTTTCGGTTGACGAGCCCTGCTTTTTGTGACGTAATGGTAGCGAGGAAGGCCCCAGTTCCCAAAACTGGGGCCTAGTAGTTGTGAAGCTCGACTTACTCATACTCCAAGTCGCTATTCTATTCGTGCCGGGACTCATCTGGGCCCGGCTCGATGCACGTTACGGCCTGACGCCCAAGGTTTCCGAGACCGAATTTCTCCTGTCCGCTTTCCAATTCGGGCTGGTCAGCCACGGTGTAACCTTTTGTATTTTTCAGTTCTTGGGTTGGACTTGGCCCTTTCACACCGCAGATTTGTCGGATGCGGCATCGAAGGCCGTGGTTGGTGGCGATGTCATGAAGGAGATTCTGTGGGCGGCCGGGGTTGCATTTATACTGTCAATCCTTTGGATCTACGGTGCGACCTACAGCTGGCTCACAAGGTTCCTTCAGTTCATCGGAGCCACGCACAAGTTTGGAGACGTGGACATTTGGGACTATACCCTCAATTCCCCGAGCGCCGTTGCCGAGTATGTACACTTCCGCGATTTCCAAAATAGCCTGGTTTATGCTGGCTGGGTGGAGACATTTTCGGAGACAGAAAAGCTCAGGGAGTTAACGCTTACCGATGTGCGGGTCTATGATTTTGAGGGTGCCATGCTGTACGAATCACCGATGATTTACATTGCGCGAAATCCAGACAGCATCCAGCTGGAGTTTCCGTACAAACCTCGAAGGGAAAATTCTTAATGTCAACCAAGCCAACCAATACTAAGCGTCTGCTGACTGAAGGCTACGTCAGGAAGGGCGGTCGCAACGCCGAAGTCTCCCAGGTTGTCGAACGTCCACCGGCACCTGCGCCCCTTCGGCGTCCGGCCCCTACGACAACCACCCCTAAACCTTAGAGATGCCTTAGAATCGCGACTCTGCTACGAGCCGCGCCCGGAGCGACACTGGGGCACAGTTACCCCTTCGTCTCCTCCGGCAAATGCCCGAAATAGCCCCGGTAGATATCCACCGGGTCCTCGAACTTCACCTGCTTGTCGTTCTCGGCGACAAAGCCATCCACCCTCGTCCGCAGATCCGCCAGCGTCTTCGCATGTTTCGGATCCGCCGCCAGGTTGTGCACCTCGTCGGGGTCCGCCGCCACGTCGTACAACTCCTCAATCGGCTTCTCCAGCGCCGCAAACAGCGACTGTTCCCGATTCAGCTTTCCCTGCCGACCCAAATCCTTCACCAGATTCCAGGTCGGATAGTTCTTCTCCTTGTAATCATTCCGCTGCATATACGGAGTGCACGGGAAATAGTTGCGGATGTACTTGAACTCCTTGGTCCGAACAGCCCGCATCCGGTCAATCGAGTCGTCCATACGGTCTCGCGCGGTAAACACATGCGTGCGCGCCTTGTAATCCGGCCCAAAGACGTCCTGCCCCTGCATCGCCCCCACAGGCGGGCGGATGCCCGCGAACCCCAGCAACGTGGGCGCGATATCAATGCCGCTCACCAGCGCGTCATTTACCTTGCCCGGCACCTTGCCCGCGTTGCTGCCACCCGGCATGCGCACAATCAACGGAATCCGCGTCCCGCCGTCATACAAAAACTGCTTGCCCCGGAACAACGGACCGTGGTCGCTCGAAAGCAGCACCACCGTATTATTCGCCAGCCCCTCGTCCTCCAGCCGCTTCAGGACCTGGCCGACATATTCGTCGCACAGGTGCATCGCGTCCAAATAGTTGGCGTATTCGTCCCGCACAATCGGATCGTCCGGATAGTACGCCGCCAACTTCAGCTTGGCCGGATCCACCAACTCCGACTTCGGCTTGTTGCGCGCAATCGTCCACCCCGGCCCCTTGTGGGTTTCGATGATCGTCAGATGCGCGAAGAACGGCTGGCCCGGCTTCCTGTCCTTCCAATCGATGCCGTCGAAAAAGTTCGCCTTGTCCCCGCCCCCGTGGTGGAAGTTCAAATCCACCTTGCCCGAGCCAGCAGCCCCGTTGGCCGCCTTGCGCTGCCCCTTGGGCGGCTGCAGGTTGCAGGTGTAATAACCCGCATCGCGGAACCAGTCGCTCACGTGCTTTCCGGGAGCTGCAATCTCCTGCTTGTGCCACTCCCAGGTCCGGTGGTTGTGGCAGCCAATATTGTTCTGGTACCGCCCGCTCATCAGTGCCGACCGGCTGGCCGAACACACCGGAGCCGTGCAGAATGCGTTCGTGAAACTGATCCCCTGCGATGCCAGTCGATCCAAATTCGGCGTCTTCACCAACGGCTCGCCGTAGTGCGCATGCTGCGGACCCGTGTCCTCCATGATGATGTAGAGCACGTTCGGACGCGCTCCCGCCCCTGTAGTCTGGGCAGCGGCCATACCGGCTGCGGTGGAAAGTGCCGAGCTTTCCAGAAACGTTCTGCGTGTCAGATTCATGGATTTACGGTTTCCCAACGGGCTTCGTCAGATCGGATGGAAATGGGGCGGGTGCCGGACTGTTCGGGTTGCGCCGGTTGCTCTGGCCGCCCGAATCCCGGAACAGCGGGATGCTCATGGCACCCGTGTCCTGCATCACGTCGAACAACTGCTTGTTCATCCTCTGCACCACGTCTTTGTACTTTTCGTTCGAGATCAGATTGTTGGTCTCGTGCGGGTCCTCGTCCAAGTCATAGAGTTCGTCGATGTCCCAGATCCCGTAGTAGTGGATGTACTTGAATTTCGCCCCGCGCAACGCGTGCATGGTCGGCGTCATGGGAAAATTCCGCTCCCAATAATATTCGTAGAGCAGCCCGTCGCGCCATTCCAGCTTCTTGCCCTGCAGCAGCGGCAAAAAGCTCAGCCCCGGAATGCCCTTCGGCGATTCCACACCCGCCGTCTGGAGGAACGTCGGCATGATGTCGATGTTCGCCACCACTTCCTTCACCACCGTGCCCCCGGGAAACAGCTCCGGGCACCGCGCCAGCATCGGCACCCGCATCGACTCCTCATACGCCGTCCGCTTGTCGATCAGCCCGTGCTCACCAAACGCAAAACCGTTGTCGCCCATGTAGACGATCAGCGTCGAATCCAACTCGCCCCGCTGCTTCAGGGTCTCCAAAAGACGCCCGATGGACTCGTCCACCGCCAGCAGCGTCTCCGCATAGGTCTTGAAGATTTCCCCGATCGGCTTTCCCTCGTAGTACGAAAAATCCACGCCATGGAAACTATTGCGCTGGTTCTGGACCCACATCGGCCTGTTCCGGGCCATGTCGCCCGTTGCATCCATCGTGGCCGGAGGCGTGAAGACAGCGTCCTTGTACTTGCCCTTGTGCCGATCCGCCGGTATGAACGCCGAATGCACTGCTTTGTGCGACAGGTACAGGAACCAGGGCTCGGTCTTCGAGCGCGCATTCAGCCATTCCACCGCGTAATCCGTCAGCTCGTCGGTGATGTAGCCCTTCTGCGGCACCTTCTTGCCGTCGACGTTCAAACCGGCTGGCGCAGGCAGATAGTTCCCCTGCCCCCGAAAACTCACCCACTTGTCGAAACCGGCCTGGGGCTCGTCCCCGCCATTCCCCATGTGCCACTTGCCAAAGAACCCGGTCTTGTAGCCCGCTTTTTGCAGGTACTGCGGGAAAAACTCCATCCCCGGCTGCATCGGCGTATTGTTGTCGACGATCTTGTGCTGGTGGGCATACTTTCCCGTCAGGATCGACGCCCGACTCGGGGAACACAGCGCCGTCGTCACGAAGGCGTTCTTCAGATGTGCCCCTTCATGCGCCAGCCGGTCCATATTCGGCGTCTCCAGAAATTTCTGGACCTGCATGAAGCCGAGTGCGTCGAACCGGTGGTCGTCGGAAAGAATAAAAAGAATATTCCGTCGCTTCGCCGACTGCTGCGCCCGCGCAAGCCCCGCGCTTCCGACCCCGGCCAGGAGCGCGCCCCCCAGCAACGTCCGACGATCCATTTGTTGACTCATGTGCTATTCCATCTCTCCCACCATTACCAAACCATTCAGTTGCCTGTGGGGCAGCCATTCTTGGCTGCAGCCGCCTTTCGAGGCGGCATTAACCGTACCACCCCGCAACCGCCTCCGTCCAATCTATCAACTCCCACCCAACCATCGCCCACCCAACCATCGCCAACCCAACCATCGCCCACCCAACCATCGCCCACCCAACCATCGCCAACCCTATGCCAAAATAAAAATCCACCCTCGATGGCCACGCCTCCCCCAATCGACTGGTTCCCGCTCCGCCTCAGCCTCCAGGTCGCGTCCGCCGCCACCCTGCTCTCATTGATTGCCGGACTCGGATTGGCATGGCTGCTCGCAAACCGCAACTTCCGCGGCAAAGAACTCCTGGACGCCCTCACCACCCTGCCCCTCGCCCTCCCGCCCACCGTCCTCGGCTACTTTCTGCTCGTCACCCTCGGCCGCAACAGCTGGCTCGGGCGCGCCTGCGAAGCCCTCACCGGCGCACCCCTCGTTTTCACATGGAAGGCCGCCGTCATCGCCTCCACCCTCCACGCCGTCCCACTGCTCTTCAAATCCTCCCGCTCCGCACTCGAATCCGTGGACCTAGCCTGTGAGCGCGCCGCCCGCAGCCTCGGAGGTTCCGAATGGCGCGTATTCTGGCACGTCAGCCTCCCCATGGCCCGCCGCCAAATCCTCGCCGCCACCGCCTTGGCCTTCGCCCGCTCCCTCGGCGACTTCGGAGCCACCCTCATGATCGCCGGCGACATCCCCGGACGCACCCAAACCGCCGCCGTCGCCATCTTCGACGCCGTCGAATCCGGCAACACCCTCGCCGCCCGCTCCATGGTCCTCGTCATTTCCGCCGCCACCGCCCTCATTGTTTTTGCCGCCAACCGGCTCGAACGCCGCAGGGGGACCGCCCCCCGATGATCCAAGCAAAAATCGCCCGCAACTTCCCCCGCGGCATCGACTCAACCGGTTTCCAGCTCGAAGTCGAATTCGACGCCGACGCCGGTCTCACCGTCCTCTACGGCTCCAGCGGCTCCGGAAAAACCCTCACCCTCGACGCCATCGCCGGCTTCGCCACCCCGGACTCCGGCCGCATCCTCCTCAACAACCGAATCCTCTTCGACGCCGAGGCCCGCGTCCACGTCCCCCCACGCGACCGCAACTGCGGCTACGTCTTCCAAAACCACGCCCTGTTCGCCCACATGACCATCCGCGAAAACATGGTCTTCGCGGCCCACCGGCTCCCCCGCTTGGAGCGCCACCGCCGCATCGCCGACCTCCTCGAACGGTTCCACCTCTCCGACCTCGCAGGCCGCCTCCCCTCCGAAATCTCCGGCGGACAAAAGCAGCGCGCCTCCATCGCCCGCGCCCTCATCGCCGAACCCCAAATTCTCCTCTTCGACGAACCCGCCCGTGGCCTCGACAACGAGCTCCGCGCCGACTTCCACGCGCTCCTCGGCGAAATGAAGCGGTCCCTCCAGATCCCCATGTTCCTCGTTACCCACGATTTCGACGAGTGCCTAGCCTTGGGCGACCGCGTCCTCATCTACGACGCCGGCAAAATCGTTCACCGCGGAACCCCCTTGGACCTGCTCCGAAACCCCGGCTCCGCCACCGTGGCCAAGCTCCTCGGCGGCTTCAACCTGCACGAGGCCGAGGTGCTGGCCCTCGACCCCGGCCGCCAGACCAGCCGCCTCCGCATTTTCGGCCAGGAATTCCAAGTCCCGAACCTCCGCGGCTGTTTCAAGGGCGACCGCCTCACCGTTTGCACCCGCTCCGAGGAACTCCTCCTGGTCGACCGCCCCGGCGACAACCGCATCCGCGTAGCGCCCGTCTCCGCCCTCGAGCGCCCCCAATTCGTCCGCGTCGATTTCGGGAACCACCTGGTAGCCGACATCCCCCGCCGAACCTGGGCCGAACTCCGCGAAACCACCCCCGTCTGGCTGGAAATTCCGCCGTCAGCCATTCGCCAGCTCTAGTGGAAAGTTGGCGCACGCAGCCGGGAGTGCCGTGGATGGGAAAAGACGGTGGTATCGGCGTCATCTACAATTGGTCAGTCCAGGTCGTCATCGGAAGGAACATGGAACGCGGTGCAACACCTAATAGACGAGTCTCTCGATGGCGTGCCAAATGCACACCTTTGCAGTGGCCAGCCATCAATCGGCGATTTGGCGCGTCAGTCCTTCGGCGCTTGGATCAGAATGGCGGCACCGCCACGCTGCAAAATCAGCAAGCCACAGAGGCTGGACTATTGGCTGAGCAGCCAATCTAGGCGGAACCGCGCGCAGGTGATGCGCTCCACGGACGATTTGTCACCCCGCTCGTAGAGTACGGCGATACTCCCGTCCCGGAGCGGGATCACCGCAGAGTAGGCTCCCGGGCCGGAGTGCAGCGTCCGGGGCTGGCTCCACGTCCTGCCTTCGTCCCGGCTGTACCGAATCGAGATATTCTCGCGCTTCTCCGAAGCGGCGTTGGTAAACAGCAACAGCTCCCGTCCCCCGTGCCGGTACCTCGCAAATCCCGCGTTGCATCCCGGATCGATCAGAGCCTCGTCATGCGCAGCGGCTTCAAAATGAACGCCGTCAGCCGATCTGGCAATAGTCCGCCGCCTGCCATTGCGCATGTTCTGCAACAAGCCCCCGCCGGACAGTTCGATGACTTTGCTCTCGTCCGTATCCGGCGCAATGGCGGGCGAGACGAGCCAGGACTGGCCTCCATCGTCGCTGTAAGCGTTCCGGGACGCAATCTTCCCGTGTTCGTCCCGCACCACCAGGGGCAGCAGATATCGGCCCTTTGCGGTCTGGAAGTGGGTCCCGGAAGTGGCGAAGATGGATTGCCAGGCCGGGTTCTTCAGCCGAGGTGTCAGATCGCTGGGAGCGGACCAGGTAACACCATCGTCATCGCTGTGGATCGCATGAACCTGCAGCGTATTCGGGGCTGGCGTCGCGAAACCAACGCCCGGAGGCCCGAATGCATGAAAACACCAGATCCGCCCGGTCTTGCGGTCCAGCAGCAAAGACGCATCGCCCACACCCCCCTCGCGGACGGCGCGCAGGGTCTGGATGGGCGACCAGGTCCGGCCCCTGTCGAGGCTGCGTCGGACCACCAGCGAGATCCGCGCCGGAAGGTCCCGCGGACCGTCATGCCGGGCGTCGGCAACAGCCAGCAGTGTCCCGCGCGCGGTTTCCAGAAGCGCCGGAATGCGATAGGTGTTGACCCCGCCTTCGCCCTGTGTAAAAAGATCGGTTTGTGTCAGGTCCGGAGCCCGGCCGAGAGCCAGAGCGGGAATCAGGAGGGCGGAACGTCGTGTGAAGCGGGAGGACACGGCTCGGGAGGAGATGGCTCGGGAGGACATTGCTGAGGTATACCTTAGCGCACCCAGGCCGCCGGCCCTTCCCCTACACCCCACCCGCCCACAAGGACGACCAGCCCAAATCGCTCTTGCTTGACACGCACAACTGCGCCCCCCCCCCGCTTCGCCCGTCACAGGAATTTTCACATTTCCGCATTTTCCCCCAACCCCAACAAACCAATAGCAAAACTCTATATCTTACAACCGTAGTATCAGCCTCCGACGGTTCGTTTCCCACCCCCGCGCCAGCTACAATCACCGCGCGATGGAAAACTTGACCCATACCCCAGAAAACCCAACAACCAAACCCCAGGCTTCCCGCAGCGCCGCCCAAATAGCCGCCTCCCGGGCCAACGGTGCCAAATCCAAAGGCCCCGTCACCGAGGAGGGAAAGGCCCGCGCGGCCAAAAACGCCTACCGCCACGGCCTCCTCGCCGACCTCACCGTCATGGAGACCGAGCGCACCGAAGCCTTCATGAAGCTCTCCTCCTACCTCCTCGAAACCTTCCAGCCCGCCGACGAGCACGAATGCAACCTCGTCGACACCATGATGATCGCCATCTGGCGCCGCACCCGCGCCCTCGGCATGGAAACCGCCGGCCTCTCCGCCATCATCCGCAAGGAACTCGCCCGGCCCGTCGCCCACCCCGGACCCGCTGTCCCCGGACTCGTCGTCGAAATCGGCACCCACACCCTCGCCTTCAACGCCCTCGTCAACAACCCCAACGAGCGCCACGTCCTCGACCTCCTCCACCGCTACGAGGTCCGCCACACCCGCGCCTACGACCGAGCTCTCAAAAGCCTCCTCGCCTACCGCAAGGAAAACCAAACGAACCCAAGCGCCCTGGCGGAAATCGACCCCGAGCCCCCTGCCGAACCGTCCCCAGATCCGGCCCCCGATCCGGCCCGCGACCCGGCCCCAGACCCGGCCAGCCCCACCCAGGACCCCGAGCCCAAATCCGTACCGAACGAACCCAAGCCGCCAGCCGCCCCCACCGCCAAGCCGCAAAACAACCACCCGGCGCGCACCAGCTTCAAGAAAAATCTCCGGAAAAACAAGAGGCGCAAATGACCAGTCACGCTCGATGGATTTTTATATCTTTATTTTTATCAATCACTTGGCACACCGCAGGAGAGCTGCGCCTACCCGTGGACTGCTACAACAACTCCATGCAAGGTTGGCTTGTTCCCCAAACACTCCGGACAACACCACCGCTCGCACACCCGGACCAGGTCCAGCCCGCCACCCCCGATGCCACCCAAAATGATTCCAAGCCCGCCCCCCCTTCCGATATCGTCGACTTCGCCCGCACGCGCCTGAACTTCCACCCCGACCCCACACAGGAATCCATGCTCCGAGCCAACCCGCACCGCGTCATCCTCAATTGCGGCCGCCAGTGGGGAAAATCCATCGTCTGCGCCGCCCTCGCCGTCCACCGCGCCTGGACCGTCCCCAACACGCTCGTCCTAATCGTCGGCCCCGCCCTGCGCCAGGGACGCGAATTCGTCGAAAAGTGCCAATCCATGCTCCGCAACATGGGCATCCGGCCCGTCGGCGCCTCCGGCCACCAGCATTCCATCGCCCTCAAAAACGGCTCCCGCATCATCGGAATCCCCGCCCGGGAAGCCACCATCCGGGGCTTCGCAGCCAACCTGATGTTCATTGACGAGGCCGCCTTCGTCCCCGACGACATCTACCACGCCCTCAACCCAATGCTCGGTGCCACCAACGGAGATCTCTGGCTCCTTTCCACCCCCAACGGCAAGCAGGGCTTCTTCCACGAAACCTGGGCCTACCACCAGGGATGGGTCAAATTCTTCTCCCCGTCCACCCAGTGCCCCCGTTTCTCCCCCCAATTCCTGGAGGAGGCCCGCAACACCATCGGTGCCGCCAAGTTCGCAAGGGAATACCTCTGCGAATTCCAGGAGTCCGAGGACGCCCTCTTCAGCCAACTATGCATAGACCAAGCCATGGACGACACCATACCAGCCCTCCCCCTCTAACCTCCCAACTCCCAGAATCCCTTGCAACCACCCAATGTGGGGCAGGCATTCTTGCCTGCAGCCGCCTTTCCAGGCGGCCATAACCGTATCTCCCAACCACCCCAAAAGGAACCAAATGTACTACATAGGACTAGACCTGGGCCAACTCCGCGACCACACCGCAATCGCCGTAGTCAACAAAATCGAAGAGCGCCGCCCCTGGGGCGAAGTCAACTTCATCCGCCTCGAAGTCTGCCACGCCGAGCGAGTTCCCCTCGGCACGCCCTACCCCACCGTCGTCGACCGCGTCCGGCAAATCGTCCACACCCAACCACTGCGCGACAACTGCGTCCTCGCCGTCGACGCCACAGGAGTCGGAGCCCCCGTCGTCGACATGATGCGCAAGGCCAGCCTCGGCTGCCCGCTGTCCCCGGTCGTCATCACCAGCGGCGACAAGGCCAGCCAAACCGGAGATACCCACCACGTCCCCAAAGTGGATCTCTGGGCCGGCCTCTCCGTTATGCTGGAGCGCCACGAACTCCGCATCTCCACCAAATTCCGCTCGTCCGGTGCCCTCGCCCGCGAACTCGCGGCCCTCAGCGCCGCATCCGGTGCCGCCAAATCCGGCCACAAGGACGACCTCGCAATCGCCCTCGCACTCGCCGTCTGGAAAGCCCGCAAACACGGCTACGGAGTCACCGGAGGGGGCCACCGCACCGACTACTACGACCCCGTCCTAAAATTCCACTCCCGCCTCTAACCCCGGCAGCCCTTGAAACTTCCCGTTGTGGGGCAGGCATTCTTGCCTGCAGCCGCCTTTCCAGGCGGCCATAACCGCCCATCCCAAGCACCCAACGAAACCCTATGCCCCAAACGTCCCATCTACTTCGAACAACTGAAATTCGCCGCGTCGTCCGTACTGCCGGACCCCTTGTATTTCGCCGTCATCGGCCAAACACACAACGGCCGGGTGCGCTCAACGCCGTTCTTCGGATCGTTGCCCTTGAATTTCGTGGCGATGATCGAATCGGGAGCGATCCCCTGCTCCACCCACGCCTCCAACGCAGCATCAATGTTCCGGGACCGGTCGGAGTTTGGCGTCCCAAGCTGGCCGAAATAGTTCGGACCGGCACCGCCGCCGCAATGCTGCATGCCCGGAACCATGTAGAGCTTGACAAACTCCGCAGCCTTGGCCGCACCCATCTTCGAAACCACGCTGTCGTAATAATGGATCGCGTTCACCGCCGGAATCGCGGCATCGGCCCAACCGTGGTACATCAGCAGCTTCCCGCCTCGCTTGGAAAACGCGGTCAAATCGGGGTCGGTCGAGTTCAGCACTTTCGCCAGCTTGTCGTCGGCGGCTTTCAGGTCGCGGTCCACGTCGAAGGTCTTGTAGTTCCAGTTGGGGTCGTTGTAAACCATGTTCTTGAAGAACTGGGTTCCAAACGCGACCATGGAGCTCTTTTCACGGGCCTCGCCCACCACCCACGGACCCCAGCCGCCGTTCTCAGCCTCGCCGCCGGGGGAAAGCGCCGGGAAAAGCTGTTTCCCCTTGCCGTCCACAAGCCCCGATTGCAGCGACTTGAACGCCGAAAGCTGGTGCGTCGTCAAGCACGCGTCGGAATCGGCACCCTTGCACAGCAGCACGGAGGGATCGAACTTACAGGCCATGGGATTTTCGATCACCCCGTCCTTCACCCCATCCTTGGCGTCGCATTGCTCCAGTGCCGCCGCTTGGATCGCGGGCAACTTCGAAGCCGGAATGTAGCTTTCGGCCTCCGCCAGCAGAGCCTTCATCCCGGCCCCGGCGGTCGAAAGCAGCCGGGTCCAGTAGTTGGCCGGGGCACCCGCAAGGATACCGTCGAAGTCCTCGGGATACCGCTGCGCCTCCATCAGCGCCTGCCGACCTCCATTGGAGCACGAATTGAAATACGACCGTTTGGGAGCCTCGCCATAAAAGCTGGCAATCAGAGCCTTGGCAACCACGGCGGTCTCATGGATGCCCCGATAGCCGAAGTCCACAATCTTTTCCGGATGGTTCAACGCCCATTCGCCAGCCGTGGTGCCGCCCTCATGGCCCGTGTCGGTGGACGCTGTGGCATAGTGGTGCTGGACCGCGTCGGCCAGACCGGCAAAGTTGATCGAACCGGCATACCCTCCGTTGCCAACGCCATGGAATTTCGAATTCCACTCCGACGCGGGCAGCCAGACCTCGAATTTGATCTCCGAATCGGAGCTGGGGGCAATCACCCCCGCAACGCGGCAAAACGAAGGCAGTCCGTTGATGGGACGGACGCCCCGCGATTGGAAAGGCGTTCCGGCGGCGCGCAACTCGGCCACGGAAATAGTGGTGTGCGGCAACTTGGACGAGGCGAGACTATCGCAAGGCACTGCGGCCAAACTCACTCCAAAGGGAAGGGCAAGGAACAAGGCAAGAGCGTTTTTCAAGGTGGACCCCCAGACAAAGGGTATCGCAGTTCCCTGCCCGCCAACAATCCAATTACGCATGGATTCCACCTGCCCTGCAAACGATCGTCCACCCGAGGAAATCTGGACTGATATACTGCGGTGCAGCATGCGAATGCCCCAGTTGTCAAAACCCCACCTTTTAATGGCCGCCGCCTGTCTTTTCGGCGCGGTCGTCCCCGCTTCCGCCCAGAAGGGGACCTATGATCCAGCAGCCGTCCCCAGAGGCAAGGAAGTCTTTGGTCCGGCCTGTGGTTTCTGCCACGGACTCACAGCCCGCGGCGGCGACGGCGGTCCCGACTTGGCCCGATCCCTGTTCGTCATGGGCGACGACCACGGCAAACAGTTGGGCGAAATTATCAAGAACGGTCGCCCCAACAACGGCATGCCGGCATTCCCGGACATCACTCCGGCTCAAGTTTCCGATATGGCTTCGTTCCTGCATGAGCGCGTCGAAGCCGCCCGCAACCGCGAAAGCGCAACCCCGCCGAATATCATCGTCGGCGATGCCAAGGCTGGTCTCGCTTACTTCAATGGTGCTGGAAAGTGCTCCGCCTGCCACTCGGCAACAGGCGATTTGCAAGGTATCGCAGCCAAGTACGAGCCCGTTGCCCTCCAGGACCGTTTCCTTTCCCCGCGCGCCGGTGGACGCGGCGGTCGCGGTGGTGGTCAGAACCGCACTGCCAAGACTGTTAAGGTTACGCCCGCAACCGGCCCGGCCGTTACCGGCACACTGATGTCCGTTTCCGATTTCGCAGTCACCATGCGCGATTCCGAAGGCAACCGCCGCACTTTCACCCGCGATGGCGACGTGCCGAAAGTGGAAATCACCGACCCGCTGCAAGCCCACTACGACCTGCTCCGACGCATCACCGACGCCGACATCCACAATCTGACCGCCTACTTGGTGACACTGAAATGAAGATCCGCCACCTTATCCTCTCCATCGCCGCCTGTGGCGCTCTCATCGTGCCCGCCTTCGGGCAGTTGACCCAGGCGCAGATCCAGAAGCCGTCCCCCGATTCGTGGCCGACCTATCACGGCGATTACTACGGTCGCCACTACAGCCCGCTCACCCAGATCAACCAGACGAACGTTAAGCATCTTTCCTTGGCGTGGGTGGCCCGCATGAGCGCCAACACTCTGGGCGCCATTGTCGGCGGCGAGGGTCCCGAGCCCAAGGCCGGTGCCCCGGCAGGCGGTGTTTCGGTAAAATCGATCCCCCTGATGGTCAATGGTGTCCTGTATTTCTCCACGCCCGACCATGCTTGGGCCGTCGACGCCCGAACCGGCAAGGAAATCTGGCACTACTTCTGGAAGACCCAGGGCGGACTCCACATCGGCAACCGCGGCATGGGAATGTACGGCAACTGGCTGTACTTTGAAACGCCCGATGACTACATCATTTCCCTCGACGCCAAGACCGGCCGGGAGCGCTGGCACAAGAAAATCGCCGACGTCAAGGCCGAGTACTTCTCCACCATGGCACCTCTCGTAATCGGGAACCACGTGATCGTCGGCATGGGCGGCGACTTCCTCGACGTTCCAGGCTGGCTCGAATCGCGCGACCCCGAAACGGGCGAAATCCAGTGGAAGTGGTTCACCACCCCCCGTCCCGGCGAGCCCGGTGCCGAAACCTGGCCCGACGCCTTTTCGATGGAGCACGGCGGCGGCATGCCTTGGCAGCCCCCGACGTACGATCCCGAACTGAACCTGCTCTACGTTCCCACCGGCAACGCCAACCCGGTGTTCATCGGTGACAGCCGGAAGGGCGACAATCTGTATACCTCGTCGATCGTGGCCTTGAATCCCGATACGGGCAAGATGAAGTGGTATTTCCAAGGCTCCCCCCACGACACCCACGACTGGGATGCCACCGAAGTGCCGATCCTGTTTGACGGCGTAATTCCAGGCGAGACCAAGACCCGCAAACTCCTCGCCCAGGCGCACCGCAACGGCATGTTCTTCCTGCTGGACCGCGAGACTGGTAAGAATCTCCTGTCGACGCAGTTCTCAGACGTGGCCAACTGGTCCCTTGGCTTCAAGCCGAACGGCCAGCCGATTCCGAATCCCATGAAGGAGCCCCAACGCGCAGGTGCCTTGGTGTCGCCAGGCTCCAACGGTGCCACCAACTGGCCCGCGCCGAGCTTCAGCCCCGATTCGGGCCTCTTCTACATGCATTCGAGCCGGAACTACGCCATGTTCTACCGCACCGACACACCGGGCGAAGCCATCGCGGCCTACGGCGGATCTTCCGAACACCGCGTGGATGGCTTCGGCGGATCCTTGCAGGCGATTGACTACAAGACCGGCAAGACCAAGTGGATCCACGATTATCCCGGCGGCGCAGGCGGCGCAGGTGGATTGCTGAGCACCGCCGGCAAGCTGCTTTTTGCGGGCGACGGCGCACAGAACATCGTGGCGCACGATCCGGCAACCGGCAAAATCTTGTGGCACGCCGGCCTGACGGCGGGCGTCAGCAATGCACCCGAAACATTCATGCTGGACGGCCACCAGTATCTCCTGGTAGGTGCCGGGGACAGCTTGTACGCCTTCTATTTGCAGTAGAATCGGGGTATGTCGGCGCCGGAGACGCCAGAAGAGACTGCCGCGATTGAGGCAGCGATGGCAGACCCGTCTCCGGGAATTCCCCTCGAACTCATTCGTCGGACTCGTGCGTGAAACGGGTACTGCTGCAACCCTCCGCAACATTCTGCGGATACGGCGTCGTCGCGAAGCGTACCGGAACTAGCTGAAATGAACCGTCGCCAATTCATGGCCGCC
>CAITMP010000406.1 GCA_903893525.1 uncultured Acidobacteriia bacterium
CTGGAGTTCGCTAGGGGAACGCGGATTTACCATTGTCACGGCGGACTTCGACTTCACCCCGCTGGTCGACTCGCGAGGCACGCCACCCAAAATCATCCGGCTCGAAAAGATGGATTACTCCACCGAGGTAGCTGCCGACCTGATCCGTCGGTTTGCCATAGCCTTGGCCGAATTTGACAAGGGCACCAAATCAGTCCTGATCCTCCCGCGGCCATCACAGCCCACGAAAATAAATCCGGCCTCACCGTAACCCCAACAAACAACAGTTAGAACAGCCAAATCCGACGAGCGCGACCAGCACGTCAAGGAAATGCTGGCCGAGATGCCCCTCAACCGCCTCCGCAACGCCCGCAATCTGACCCAGGAGCACTTGGCTGGAATCCTGCGCAAGGACCAGTCTGCCATCTCCCAAATGGAGCGCCGCAGCGACATGTACGTCCGCACCTTGGCAGATTTCATCAAGGCCATGGGCGGCGAACTGGAGATCCGTGCCAATTTTCCGGAGGGCAGCATCCGGATTACCGGATTGACCCCGCAGTAGGCTTATTCACCCTCCGATCACCGGCACCACGGTCCAAGTTTCCCTTGTGCAGCATTGCCGCTTGGAAAACGCACGGAAGTGTGCGATATTTTAGTTGGTATGAGGGGGGCCGAGTTCCTGCGGAAGATTGAAAAGCTCGCTCGCGCCAGGAACCTCTATTACATTTTTGTTCCGGCGCACGGCAAAGGAAGCCACGGACGGCTTGAACTCGCTGGCCGATCCACGACGTTGAAGGACCGAACGAAGGAAATTGGCCCCGGCCTTCTTTCCTTCATGTGCAGTCAGCTCGGAATCCGAAAGGAAGACCTGTGAACACCAACCAAATGCGCTACCCCGCCGAATTCTTCCCCCATCCTGACGACGAGTGGGTTGTCAGTTTTCCCGGCTTGGACGGTGCCCTCACCGGTGCCACCTCGATGGCACAAGCCGAATTGGAAGCATCAGACTGCCTTGGTTCTTGGCTGGCCCAGGCCATTGCGGATCGCCGTGAAATTCCGCCCCCGGCCCAGATTACGGACGGCCAGCGCCTCGTGTCGGTCCCTCTCTGGATCGCCCCCAAGCTCGCCCTTTACCAGACTATGCGCCGTTCCTCCATCACCAACACCGAACTCGCGCGCCGCTTGGGCGTCCGTGAAACCGTGGTTCGCCGCATGCTCGACCCCGACCATGCCACAAGGCTCGCCAACATCGAACGAGCCCTCCTCGCAGCCGGAGCCCAACTCTACCTTGCTCTGGACGCAGCCTAGGAAAATTCCAATTCCGGAGCACCCACCCGCAGGGGCTCGTGCGGCGAACCGTAACTTGGTTGTTCTCCATCCACTCAACAATGTGCGGCCCATCGCGGCTCACCAGCCACCTCAATAGGTCCCGCACTTAAAGTACAATGGAGGCGATGACTGTAGACTTGGTTGCCGCCCGCGTTGCCGCCGATCCACAGGTGCGGTCCGGCCAACCCATCATCTCCGGCACTAGGATCACGGTCTGGGACATCCTTGCTTGGCTTGGCGGTGGCCTCACCGAAGCCGCGATCCTGGAAGACTATCCCGAACTGGCCTCCGACGACATCCGCGCCGCCCTCCAATTTGCCTCCCGCCTCCGGGACAAAGTCGTCCAATGAAGCTCCTGTTCGACGCGAATCTCTCCCGTCGAATCGTTCCCATGCTCCTCGA
>CAITMP010000407.1 GCA_903893525.1 uncultured Acidobacteriia bacterium
CCCCGTCCATCACCCGCGCGTCCGCCGGACGCACCGGGCCCGCAACCTTCACCAGCGCCGACATCGTCGCCGGCTCCCCGGCATGTATGTATGGCCAACTCATCCCGCCAAACAAATACCACCCCGCCCGGTCCATCCCGCACCCCCAAATCCCCAACCCCAACAAAACAAGCCAAATAGACTTGAAAATTCCTGTGACAACCGGTAGGGCAGGCATTCTTGCCTGCGGCAGCCTTTCCAGGCTGCCATAACCGCACCTCCCGCCGCGCCAGCCCTGCAACGCAAGCAATTCAAAATCCCCGCTTCGCTCCAGACCGCAATATCTCCGCTTCCAGCTCATCCGGCTCGAACCCCAGCCGCACCCGCGCAAACCTCGCAGCGTCCATATCTTCGTCCCCGATCTCCGCCACGCCGTGGGCGCACTTCGGGCGGAACCTTTTCACCGAGCCACCGGCTTCCGCTGCGATCCCTCTTCCATTCCGTTTTGGAGCCACGTCCACAAGCAAGCGGCCTCTTCCTACCAAACCCGGAATTCCCGTATTTCTGCACCGCCGTTCGTATCCGGCACAACCCCGATCTGTACGTCCAACCGCCCCCACCGTAACCATCTGCGCTAGAATAAAACCGGAGTTGATCATGGCCACAGCATGGATTGAAACGCCTATCCCCTCTCCCGCCGGCCTAGTGACGTTCGCACAGTTGGAGCAACTGCCCGACGCTCCGGATTTCCGCTACGAACTCCACCACGGAACGCTCGTCAAAGTGCCGCCCCCAAAACACCAGCACAACCGAATCCAACACAACCTGCTGCGGTTGTTTTGGGCTGCCCTCGGCGACAAGGACGCTGGCGAGGCCGCCGTCGAAATGGGTTTTCGCGCCCTTCCCGACCACGAGTACCGTGTCGCCGACGTCGCTTGGCTCTCATCGGCACGTTGCGACCGAATGCTCGACGGCTACCTGCTTGGCTCTCCCGAACTGGTGGTTGAAGTCCTTTCGCCTTCCAATTCCGTACGCGAGATTTCCGACAAGGAACACCTCTGTCTCGAAAGCGGTTCTCTGGAGTTCTGGACTGTCGACCCGGTGCGACTGCAAGTGAAGGTCTCGACAGTCCAAGGCGGCACCCGGACCTACACCTCAGGCCAACGCATCCCGCTCCTTTTCGGCGGCACCATCGCAGTCGACGACATCTTCCGGCGACGCAGGCAATAAACCCACCCGCCCCGTTAGAGGCGCGTTGGCCTTGGTTATGGCTTGGATGGCCTCGCCGAATTCGGCCCGTGTCGACGTTGTGTCGGAAGACGCACCCGCATTCAATATTATTTTTGGTAGATTGTGTTATGTATGCCCCGCGAACCCCATATACTTATTGAGCGGGTCTGAGCGTTGGCAAACGGTCTGGACTGGTCCCCAAGGCTGAGACAACCGGTTAAGACACTACAGCCCGTTCGATGAAACTTCCTCGACCGGAAGAACTACATTACCGCAAAATGGCCTTGGTTGGCGAAGCGGAAGCGGACCCTGCTGGAGAGCAATCCGCCAAGGAATAACCAACCGGAAACTCATCGGAACGATGAGGCCGGGAGCGGTTTTTACCCCGCTCCCGGGCCAATTGCTTTTCCTCGAACTCCACCGGCGGCAGATAGCCAAGCGCCGAGTGGAGCCGCCGTTCGTTGTACACCTTTTCGAGGAACCCTCTGTGTCAAGCTTGATGAGTCAGCCTGTGTGACAAAAATTAAAGTGCAGGGCGGGAAAGGCAAGCCTGACAATGGCTACAAACAGTTTTACCAGCCCGGTCCCGGTTCCGGCTGGTA
>CAITMP010000408.1 GCA_903893525.1 uncultured Acidobacteriia bacterium
CACGGCGGCAAATCCTTCACTACACTGCCTATGTGGCACCGAGTGCCAAACAAGCCTGAGGATCACCGATTTCATGAAAAGAATACTTGCGTCCCTGCTTTTGGCGGGCACGGCGATTGCGACGGCTGCGGATGCGCCTTCCATTGCGGGAAAATGGCTGCTGCATTTGTCGGTGGCTGACCGCGAGGTCAACATGACATGCACTTTCGCACGGGAAGGCGACGATCTCAAGGGCAGCTGCGGTTCCGACCGCGGGACGTCGGAGATCACCGGGAAGATCGACGGAAACAAGGTGACCTGGACCCAAAAGACTACGGGCGGCGAGAATGGCCCGATTACGCTTCAGTTCAGGGGCTCGCTCAACTCGGCAACGGACATGAAGGGCTTTGTGACCGTGGCCGAGTTCGGAATCGAAGGCCAGTTCACGGCGACCCCGGACGCCAGCTAGAAATCTTGGAAAAACATTGAGAAAAATCCGCCGTCCACGCACTATCTAGTTAAGCAACACGAATGCTCCTCCCGGGGCCACATGCCTCTCCTCCGAGTAGGCCCCGGGCTTCCCCCTTCTTACTTCAGCAGCTTCTCAATCTCTGCAGCCAAGCCTTCGGGCGTGATTAGCTTTTCCTCGTCGGCCTCGAAATCATTCCGGATAATCCCCAGACGGTCGATCAGGAACACATGCGGGAAATGCACCTGGGGATTCGAAGGTGTCACCTTCAGGTACGACATGATCACTTGGCCGCTGTCGAAGAGCACGGGCCAAGTCAGCTTGTGGTCGCGGGCGAACTTGTCCGCCGTGTCGCGGTTGTCGGGCATAGTCACGATGGAAAGCACGCCGATCTTGTCGCCGAATCTAGCCTTCGTAACCGCCAAGTTGTCCGCCAACTTGCCGCACGCGGGGCATGTTGTGGACATGATGTCCAGCACCAGCACCTTGCCGAGGTAGTCTTCCCGATCGTGCTGCTGGAAGTGGTTGTCCGCCAGGGAGAAGCCGGGCGCGCGGCGGCGGGAATAGTCCCCCGCCGCCACCACCACGCCGGCCATCAGGATGGAAATCAGGATGGTTTTCATGGTTCTGTCCTACTCGCTTTAACTGTTGGCGAGCGTCCGCAGTGATTCCTCAAACGGGGCACGCGCAACGCCCTTTTCCGTTATGATAGCCGTGACGTAGCGGTTCGGAGTTACGTCAAACGCCGGATTCCGCACTTCGGTGCCGGTGGGAGCCACCTGGACGCCGAAAACCTGCGTAACCTCGGACGCCCCGCGCTCCTCAATTGGAATCAAGTCGCCGGATGACAGCGTCAGGTCCAACGTGGAAATCGGAGCGGCCACGTAGAACGGCACGCCGTTTTCCTTCGCCAGAACCGCTACCGAATAGGTCCCGATCTTGTTCGCGACGTCGCCGTTGGCGGCTATGCGGTCCGCACCAACCACCACGCAGCCGATCCGGCCGGCCTTCATGAAGTGTCCGGCCATGTTGTCGGTGATCAGGGTGGTGGGAATGCCGTCGTGCTGCAGTTCCCATACCGTCAGCCGTGCGCCTTGGAGGAATGGACGGGTCTCGTCGGCAAACACGTCAATGTTCTTGCCCGATTCGATGGCGGCACGGATCACGCCCAGCGCAGTACCGTATCCGGCAGTCGCCAAGGCTCCGGCATTGCAATGGGTGAGAACGGTCTTGCCGTCCGGAACCAGCGGTGCTCCGTGGCGGCCCATGGCACGATTGATCTCGATGTCCTCCACGCGGACCAGCTTGCTCTCCTCAATCATCCGGGCACTGATTTCGGCATGGGGCAGGTGCCGGATTTCCTGATAGAGGCGGTTCATCCGGTCAATCGCCCAGAAGAGGTTGACTGCTGTCGGCCGGGTTCCAGCCAGTTCCTTGGAGATGGTCTCGACTTGGGAATCGAGGTCGGCCGGGTTGGCCTTTTCCACACCAATCGCCATGCCCATTGCGGCAGCGACGCCGATTGCCGGGGCGCCCCGGATGATCATCGTGCGGATGGCGTCGGCAACCTCCTTGTAGTCACGGCAGGTGACGTAGGTCTCCACGGATGGCAGGCGGGTCTGGTCGATCATGACCACGCCTTCGTCGGTCCAAAGAATGGTTTCTATCATTTTGAGCTTGTTTGAATGGCTTGGATCAATACAGCAAGGAATGGGAGCGCGTTGTAGGCAACGTGGCTGATGGCGGAGTCACGGGTGGAGCCGGTGACGTGCCGGACAACGCCGAACCCGAAACCGGCGATCGTGATCAGTACCGCGCTCTGCCACATGTTGGCATTTTGTGCCAAATGCACGGCGCCGAAAAACGCCGAGGTGATCAGGATACCCGGGAAGACTCCAGCCAGCTGGATCATGGCGGGCTGCACCAAGCCCCGGAAGAACAGTTCCTCCACGACGGGACCGACTGTGACGCCGAAACCGATGATGGCCAGCCGACTGGCCCAGCCACTATCCAGCAGCTTGTTGAACGGGGTTTCGACATCGGGAGTTCCCAGCAGCCCCTGCACCGCGAAACTGAGGAAGAAGAGGCCGAGTCCGATTCCGGCGAACGATTGCGCATGGAACGCTGTCCGGGTGAATGCCAGTGACCGTCTTAGCGGTTTCCGGGCTGCAAAACAAAATACTTTGATCACCGTGAACATGGCCGCATAGGCCACGAACTCCTCGGCAACTTGGACGTAGCCAGTCTTGGCTTTGTCCCCGATGGCACCCACAACGGCGTTCCCAACCAGCGCCAATGAAACAATAAAGACCGCAACTGCAACCAGAATCTCCCCGAACCCCCAGAAAGGAGTCTCCGGTTCGGCCAACACCAAAGGCTCGTTCACGGGAGGTCCCCTTCGATTAGAGCCGCAGCCAGTAGGGGGATCATGAGTTCATGGTGGCCGGTCAACGAGTATCCCCTGCCGCCAGACCCGGCGTGGGGCCGTTCCACGACATTCGCTCTTGGCCGGTAGTGCTGCAGAAAGTCCATGTTTACGGTGGTGAACCCGCGTACTTCGCACCCGAGATTCCGCACGCAGGACAACGCCTTGAGGAACACTTCCGGCATCACCACGGCCGAGCCCGCGTTGATATAGACACCGCCGCCGTTCAGTTCGGCCACGATCCCGCAGAATAGACGGAAATCATGGTGCGCAGCAGCCCCAAGCACCGGGGCATTCACGGCAGGGTGGGTGTGGGGCGTATCGGTGCCGACGGCAACGTGGACCGTAACGGGCACATTCGAGCGCCAGGCCTGAACCAACAAGCTGGCGGGGGCATGTTCGGCTGGTGACAGGCGTTCCAAGGCTTCGCCCAAGGCCTCGCCGATGCCCCGGTCCGGCGACAGGGCAGAATTCCACTCCCGACCGGTCTCCTCGGCTGAGCCGAAGCGCCCATCCGGCAGCACCGCTTCCACGTCCTCGCTGGTGTGGCCAGCCAGTGCAATCTCAAAATCGTGGATGGAGGCCGACCCGTTCATCGCGAACGCCGTGGCATAGCCGCGCCGCATCAGATCGATCAATACGGGGGCTAGCCCGCATTTCACCACGTGGCCGCCCATGCCCCAAACCACCGGTTTTCCAGCCTCCTTCGCGTTGCGGATTGCCGAGACCACGTTTCGGAAGGAATCCCCGGCGAGGATGTGCGGGAGGCTGTCGAGCAGGTCTGCGACCCCGGACCCGGCTTGATACACCTTCGCGAAATCGGCCTGTTTGACCTTGCCGCCCCGGGCCAACAAGGAAACGGTGCTCAAACCGGACAGATCGACCGGTTGTACCTTGTAGCCGCTCAAGCAGCGGTCTCCGGTTTCATGAGTTTGCGCAGCGCCTCGGCGGTAAAGCTTTTCTTTGACTTCATCACCGTTTCCGGCGTGCCGCAGGCAACCACGCGACCGCCGTCCTCGCCGCCGTCAGGTCCCATGTCGATAATCCAATCCGCCGTTTTCATCACGTCGAGGTTGTGCTCGATCACCAGTACAGTATTACCCAAATCGACCAGCCGTTGCAGCACTTCCAACAATTTCCGCACGTCCTCGAAGTGGAGACCGGTGGTAGGCTCATCCAAAACGTAGAGGGTCTTGCCCGTTTGCTTGCGGCTTAGTTCCTTGGCCAGCTTGATCCGCTGGGCCTCGCCGCCGGAAAGCGTGGTGGAGGACTGCCCCAGGTGGATATAACCGAGGCCGACATCCAGAAGCGTCTGGAGCTTGGGCCGGATCTGGGGGTTGGTTTCCAAAATGGGTAGCGCCTCTTCGACGGTCAACGCCAGCAGTTCGGCAATCGACAGGCCTTTGAACCGCACTTGGAGGGTCTCGAAGTTGTAGCGCTTACCCCGGCAAACATCGCATTCGACGTAGACATCGGGTAAAAAGTTCATCTCGATGCGCTTCATGCCGTCCCCGGTGCACGCCTCGCATCTGCCACCCTTTACGTTGAAGCTGAACCGGCCGGGCTTGTAGCCGCGTTCCCGCGATTCCGGCAGCAGGGCGTAGAAGTCCCGAATCGGGGCGAAGAGGCCCGTGTACGTGGCCGGATTCGACCTCGGGGTCCTGCCGATCGCCGACTGGTCGATCCGGATCACCTTATCGATGTTGGCGACCCCTTCCATGCCAGTATGTGCACCGGGCGTCTCATGGGAGCCATAGACTTCCTTGGCCAGGGCCCGGTACAGGATGTCGTTCACGAGCGTCGACTTTCCGCTCCCCGATACCCCGGTCACACAGATTAGGCACCCCAGCGGGAACTCCACATCGACGGACTTCAGATTGTGCTCGGTCGCGCCTCGGACCTGAATTGAGGTGCCGTTGCCGGGCCGCCGGACTTTCGGTACCGCGATTCCCATTGTTCCGGCCAGGTACTGCCCTGTGAGGGAGCGGACGTTCGCCCGGATCTCGTCCGGAGTGCCCGCACCGACCAACTCGCCACCCAGCCGCCCCGCGCCAGGGCCGAGATCGATGACGTAATCCGCCCTCTCGATGGTCTCTTGGTCGTGCTCCACCACCAAGACGGTATTGCCCATGTCGCGCAGGGAGGTCAGGGTGTCCAGCAAACGGTCGTTGTCGCGGGGATGCAGCCCGATCGACGGCTCGTCCAAAACGTAGAGCACGCCGCGGAGCTTGGAGCCGATCTGGGTGGCGAGGCGAATCCGCTGGGCTTCCCCGCCGGAAATCGTTGAAGCTGAGCGGTCCAGACTTAGGTAGTGCAGTCCGACCGACTCCAGGAATTCGAGACGCCGGGTGATTTCCTCGGCCACGCGTCCGGCGATTTGCTTCTCGCGGTCCGTGAACTCCCAGGATTTCGCGGTCAGCAGAGCGCGAGACAGAGGCATGCCGGTAAATTCCGCGATTGAGACGCGCTTCACCCTGACAGCCAGACTGCCGGGACGCAGCCGCTTGCCGCCGCAGGTTCCGCACGGAACGGGCGACATGTACTCGCTGACAGACTCCCGGTAGTCGGCCGACGCGCCGGTGTAGATCTCCTGCAGGATTGCAAGGATTCCGGGAAAATCCCCGGTGCCGGAAAGCAGCTTCTCCTGGGTAGCGCGGGGAATCTGCTCCCACGGGGTCTTGAGCTTGACGCCGAGTTCCTTGGCGGCGTCCTGAACCTTGAAAACCAAGACGCTTGAGCCTGCGGCGGGCCCCAGAGCTCCCTCCAGCAGCGGTTTCGATGGATCCGAGATGATTTTGTCGGCGTTGAAGGCCCAAGTGCTGCCCAATCCCGAACAGGTTTCGCATGCGCCGTAGGGGCTGTTGAACGAGAACGACCGGGGTTCGAGCTCCGGGACGCTCGACCCGCATTCCGTGCAGGCGAGTTTCCGCGAATAGAGGCGTTCGTCGCCGTCCACCACCGAGATCAGCACCAACCCGTTTGCCAGCTTGGTGGATGTCTCGATCGAGGCTTCCAGGCGTTTTTCAATGCCGGGCTTTACCAGCAGGCGGTCCACAATGACTTCGATGGTGTGGTTCCGGCGCTTGTCCAAGTCGATGGTGTCCTCCAAGGACCGGATGACACCGTCGATGCGCGCTTTTACGAAGCCTTGCCTTGCCAGCTTTTCGAGATCTTTCTTGAACTCGCCCTTGCGGCCCCGGACCACCGGTGCCAGCACCAGAATTTTGTCCTCGGGACGCAGCGACAGCACGTGCTTGAGGATCTGTTCCGTAGTCTGCCTTGAAATCTCATTACCGCAAACAGGACAGTGGGGAACGCCGATCGACGAGTAGAGCAGGCGCAAATAGTCGTAAATTTCGGTAATGGTTCCTACAGTACTCCTAGGGCTTTTCCCCGTAGTTTTCTGATCTATGGAAATCGAGGGACTCAATCCCTCGATCGAATCCACGTCGGGGCGCTCCATCTGATCGAGGAACTGGCGGGCGTAGGTGGAAAGCGTTTCGACATAGCGCCGCTGGCCCTCGGCATAAATGGTGTCGAAAGCGAGCGATGACTTTCCGGAACCACTGAGACCGGTGATGACCGTAAGGCTGTTGCGCGGAATCCGGACGCTCACGTCCTTCAAATTGTGTTGCCGTGCACCCGAAACTGAAATTTCTTTCAACATCTTGTTACAATTTGCCTACGGAGTTTGTCAAGATATATACAAATATCGCTAGGGGAAAGAAATGTCCAAGTGCGCCCGTTGCAGCAATGAAACAGCCCGAAGGCGACGCAATCCGTGGCAGCGGATTTTTTACCGGGCCGTCATTGGCTGCGATTTCTGCGGCGAACGTGTTTTCATCCCCCGCTCGACATTCGGTTTCCTTCAGCGCTACAGCCAGTGCCCGCAATGCGGGACCCGCGAACTGTCGAAACTGCGTTCCCGTGACCATGTGGAGAAGATGAACCGCAATCCGCTCCGGATGCTGCTCGGGTTGATTGGCGCGCCTCTCTACCACTGTACCTTTTGCCGCTTGCAATTCCGGGATCCGCGCAAACGGTCCCCTGAGGTGGCGAAGTTCAAGGCGCGAAAGGGGAGCGGGTCCAGCGACGATTCCTCCAGCATCTTGAACTTGGTGGCGTGAAACCCAAACCTGTGAAACAATGTGCTCGTCGGGATCACGATTCCGACAGAGGACTACCACTTGAAAGCAGCTTCAATCCGCTACCTTGCCATTACGTTGTTCGCCTCGACCCTTGCCTCGGCTGGGGTTGTCTTCAACAACGGATCCCCCAATCAAACGTCGGGATGGGAAATGACCAGCTACCTGGTCGGCGACGACTTCACCTTCGCCTCCCGGACCACGTTCAACGACATCCGCTTCTGGAGCTACGAGCCCACTGGCTCCACAGCCTACCAGGGCTTCATTGTCTGGACCATCAACTATGACAACAGCGGACTGCCATCCGGTCCGACGTTCCTGACGGGTGCGGGGACCACGGCAAAACGTACCGATTTGGGCGCAATGACAGGCGCGTGGACGGGCTACGAACTGTTCCAGGAGGACCTTCCGATCGCCCCGTTAACACTGGACGCTGGCACCTACTTCCTGGTTCTCCACAACGGCGACATAAACTTCCATACGCCGGAATCCTTCTACTGGGGGACTACGGACAACAACGGAACGTACCACAGCGCCAATTTCAACTGGTCCGCAACCCCGATGCCCGGCCCGTGGGTAAGCAGTTCCCTGTCGGCCCCAGTCGGTGAAGCGCAGATGGCTTTTGAGCTGATCTACGCCACACCCGAGCCTGGCACGTGGTTCTTGGTCGGGACCGGAACCGCGGCCCTGATTGCCCGGCGTCGTGCACGCCGCTTAAATTCGGCGTCGTAGCTTGGCGGTTCCGCTATTCCAACAAGGGTCCGGCCGGTTTACCTTTGTACCCGGCCGGACCCGTCGCCTTTCAGCAAGGTCTTCACTTCATCGAGAGAGAACCGGCTGAAGTCCCCGGGCAATGAATGCTTCAGGCAGGACGCCGCAACCGCGAACTCCAAGGCTTCCCTCTTCGTCCCCAAAGCGTTTAGCCCGTAGATCAATCCACCTGCGAAGGAATCGCCACCACCCACCCGGTCGACGATGTGGGTGATTTCATAGTGCCTGCTGCGGATGAATTCCTGTCCGTCATAAAGACATGCCGACCAGCCGTTGTGCGACGCGCTGTGGGATTCCCGGAGCGTGATCGCAATGGTTTTCACGTTAGGATGGGCGTCGAGGACTTTGGCCGCCAAGGCTCGGTAGACATCCTCGTCCAACTTGCCGGAGTGCACATCGACATCGGCTTGGATGCCCAGGGCAGCTTGGCAGTCCTCCTCGTTGGCGATCACGACATCGACATATTTTACGAGCTCGCCCATCACTTCATGGGCGGCCTTGCCCCACTTCCAGAGGTTCTTCCGGTAGTTGAGGTCGCAAGAAACCGTGATCCCCTTTTCCTTCGCCACGCGAACGGACTCCAGTGCCAGTGCGGCCGCGGACTCGCTGATGGCGGGCGTTATGCCTGTCGTGTGGTACCAGCCCGCACCATCGAAGACCACGTTCCAATCGATGTCGCCCGGTTTGGCCAAGGCTATCGAGCTGTACTCCCGGTCGTAGACGACTTTCGAGGCGCGCTGGTTGGCACCGGGCTCCACGAAGTAGATCCCCATCCGTCCCTTGCCACGGACAATCTTCGAGGTGTCGACATTGAAGCGCCGCAATTCCCCCACCATTGAGTCTGCGATGGGGTTCGACGGGATCACAGTGCAAAACGACGCGGGCCAGCCGAAACCGGCGACAGACACGGCGACATTCGCCTCGCCCCCGCCCCATGTGGCGACGAAGGATGGACTCTGGAGGAAACGCTCGAATCCGGGAGGGGCGAGACGCAGCATGATCTCGCCAAAAGTGACTACGGTTTTGTTGGGCATCCGAAATTACTGTTTACCACGGTCGACCGCAACAACTCCACGACCCGGAGGAACACGTCGTCCAACATCTCCTGTGTGAGGCGTCCGGTCGATGTGTTCTGCTGGCTGGGGTGGTAGGAGCAGAGCAGCTTCGGTGAAAGTTCGCCGTGCAGCACGTTATGGCCGAAGGCGTGCCCGGCGGCGCTGGGGATTGCGCCCCGGTCTCTTTGGATGCCCAGCCAGGCATCGGTCGCGATCCTCCCCAATGTCACTACGACGCGCACGCTTGTGAGCAGATCCAGCTCGCGGTCGAGGAATGGGCGGCAGTTCCGCAACTCCTCAGGCAATGGCTTGTTGTCCGGCGGAGCGCAATGCGCCGGAGCTGTGATCCACGCGTCCTTCAGGACCAGTCCGTCCCCGGCGGAAATGCTCTCCGGTTGCGAGGCGAATCCGGCCCGGTACAGCGCGCGGTAGAGGAAGTCCCCGGATTTGTCGCCGGTGAACATGCGTCCCGTTCGATTCGCGCCGTGGGCACCGGGGGCCAGCCCCACGATGAGAAGGCGGGCCGCCGGATCGCCGAAGGACGGTACCGGTTTCCCCCAATACTGCTGGTCCCGGTAAGCGCGTCTCTTCACACGGGCGACCTCGCCACAATGCGCCACCAGTCGCTGGCAGAGTGTGCAGTCCACAATCTCGCGGTTTAGCGCCGACAACCGATCCGGACCCGTGGCAACGGAATTGCTACAATTCACCCGATGAGTATACCTTTTCGACTCGACGGGCGCATCGCCCTCGTAACCGGCGGCGCCAGTGGAATTGGCGAGCAGACCAGCCGCATTCTCACAGCCGCAGGCGCCTCCGTCATCATCGTGGATATTGACCGTGCGAAGGCCGATGCCTTGGCCGCCGAGCTGCCTGGGGCATCCGTGCGGATTTTCGACATCACCAGCGAAGCCGCCGTCCGCGAGGGGATCGCGGGCATCGAGAAGCTGGACATTCTGGTGAACAACGCCGGAATCGGCTTGGTCGGCGGCTGCGAGGAGACTGAGGTCGATGATTTCGACCGGATCTTCCGCGTCAATGTGCGGGGCCTGTATCTTGTCACCAAGTTCTGCCTCCCATTGCTCCGGGATGCCAGCCGTTCCATTCCGGGTTCGATTGTCAACATCGGGTCCGTGGCTGGCTTGGTCGGCGTGAAGCGGCGTTTCGCGTACTGCGGCACCAAGGGCGCGGTTGTCGCCATGACCAAGCAGTTGGCGGTGGACTACCCGGTGGGGTTGCGCGTGAACTGCATCGCGCCCGGCACGGTGGACACACCCTTCGTCGAAGGCTACATCGAGAAGTACCACAGCCACGAAAAGGACAAGGTGCGGGCAGAACTCAACCAGCGCCAACCCGTTGGACGGCTCGGCAAACCCGACGAAATCGCGTATCTTGCGCTTTATCTTTGCTCGGATCAAGCGGCGTTCGTCAACGGTGCAGTTGTTTCGATCGACGGCGGCTGGACGGCGGCTTAGCCCCCGGAAAAAATCCCCGGAAAAACATCGGCAGGGTGTGTAAACTTCTTTCCACAACCTGCCGATAATAATAGGGTTGAGAAAAGTGACGGTCCGGTGTCGGAAAGTGGGCTTCCTGTGTTGACCCCGAACATCGAAACATGCAAACTTGAATAGTCTGGCTGCTCCCCGGACTCCCGCTGTAACGCTCCTAGTAACCTCCGCGCCGTTTGAGGTGTCCAAAAAGTGCATTTGTCTTATCAAAGTTGCGCTTCCGTAGTTCGCAGCGTCGTCTGCTTGGCCTTGAGCCTTGCGCTGGCCGGGGGAATTGCCTCCGCAGTGCAGGATTCGGCCAAGGATGGAGTTGCTGCGTCCTCAACCAAAAAAGTCGGAAACAAGAAGCCCGCTCCGAAGTCCCGCAAGACAGTTGCGAAGAAGTCCGCAACTCCGGCCAGGCCTACACTCACCGCAAAGTCGGTGACACCCAAGCCGACAGTTGTTCCGAAGGTCGCGGCAACGGCGGTTGTCGGCAAGACCAACGGCAAGACCTCCGTTCGTCGCCGTGGCTGGGTTCAAACTTGGGACGAGCCTGTGTACAAAGACTCCGCCGTGGGCGACCGAACCGATGGAGAAGACTTGGTGGTGCGAGCAGCTGCTGTTGAAGCCCTCGGCCCGCTGAACGGCTCCGTTGTGGTCGTGGATTCCACAAACGGACGAGTCCTCACGATGGTCAACCAGCAGTTGGCGTTGGGTGCGGGATATATTCCATGCTCCACGGTGAAGGTTTCGGTGGCTCTGGCGGGTTTGAAGGAGAGCATGGTTCCGCGCATCAACCCGGTGCGATTCTTCAGCAAGCACTCCATGGACTTGACCGATGCCTTGGCCTTCTCCAACAACGCCTACTTTGCGAATCTAGGAGTGAAGCTGGGCTACGACCGCTTCAGCCATTACGCCCGCATGTTTGGATACGGCGAAAAGGCAGGTCTCAACATTGAGGGTGAACACGCTGGCTATTTCCCGCCGGCCCCGCCCAAGAACGGCGGCATGGGCATGCTGACCAGCTTTGGCGAAGAGATTTCCCAGACACCATTGGAATTGGCCGGTTTGATGACGGCCGTTGCCAATCGGGGCACGCTGTACTGGCTGCAGTATCCCCGCTCGGAGGAGGAAGTTCGCGATTTCCAACCCCAAGTGAAGCGCCGTCTGGATATTGGGCCGCTCGTCGACGACATGAAAGCCGGTATGCGCGGTGCCGTGGAATTCGGAACAGCCAAGCGCGCCAAGCAGGATCAGGAAATTTACGGGAAGACAGGCACTTGCAGCGAAGGCCGCACCCGACTTGGGTGGTTCGGCTCGTACAACGAAGGCAGCCGCAAGCTGGTGGTAGTGGTCATGCTCACAGGTGGTCGCCAGACGATCGGCCCACTTGCTTCGGGGGTTGCCGGCGAGGTCTACCGAATTCTGGATAGCCAGAAATACTTCCGGTCTCCGATGCCCGCACTTACGCCCGCAACATTGTTGCCTTATCAGGTTTACCGCTAGACCGGATAAACACGCTTAGACAATCCGGCGCAAACTCAGGCCGATCCTGCGGTCGGCACGCTCGCCGAGCAACTCAGCCACACCCGCGATTACGTGGGAGACATTCGCGGCACTCATCCGCACGATTCCCTCTTGCCACGCATTGGAATTGCCTTCGCCGATCCCGCTCACTTTGGAGTAGAGCAGGGCCGTGGCAGGGTCGGATTCCCGCTGGCGGGCATATTTCAGCAGCGCGGGTCCATCGCCGCCGGGAAGATCCGCCATCACGAGTTCGTAGTCGCCTGTTTCCAGTCGCCGAGTTGCCTCGTCCAAGGAATCCGCGAGATCAACGTCATAGCCCGCAGCCTCAAGAATCGATTTCAGTGTCAGGCGGGACGCGGCATCGGCATCTGCCAACAGGATTTTCGCGATACCACGTGCGAAGAAGGGAAGGAATTGCCCCGCTGTAGAGCCTACAACTTCAATAGAATGAGCGTTCATCCGTTGCTTTCGATTTCCATGTTAAAGCAACTCGACAAGAATTGACAGGAAAAAGAAGGGGTACTAGTCCCGATTGGTCCTATAACCAAAGTACTTGAACCCGGCTTATCTGTGTAAGCGGGTCGTATCGAGCTTCGCTAGAACCGGCTGGAGGTACTTCATCGCCGTTTTTGCCACCAGCTCTGCTCCGACCACATTGGGATGGATGCCATCCGGCTGCATCAGGGTAGGGTTTCCGCCAACCCCGTCGAGCAGGAATGGAATCCGCACCAACCGGAACTCCTTGGCGACATCCATGTAGATCTTGTCAAACGCCGCGATGTAGTCCGGGCCGTAGTTGCGGGGCAGGGTCATGCCGGCAACCACGACCTCGGCGCCGGTGGCTCGCAAAGCCTCCACCATCTTCCGCATGTTCCTGGCCGATTCCGTCACAGGCTGTCCACGCAGTCCGTCATTGCCGCCAAACTCCAAAATCACCACCGCCGGGTGTACCGCGATCACCGACTGGAGGCGTTCGACCCCGTCGGCCGTGGTATCGCCGCTGACGCCCAGATTCACGATGCGGAACTGGTACCCAGCGGCGTCAATCAGCCGTTGGAGGTCGTCGGGATAGCTCTTCCCCGGTTCCACGCCGAAACCGGCCGAGATGCTGTCGCCAAACGCCGCGACCACGGGCCGGGAATCGGTCGGCGGCAGCTGCTGAGGCTCCGAACTTGCCGTTACCGGCACCGCAGGTACGGCCGCCTTTTTCGGCTCCGACCCGCCGCAGCCAGCCATCCACAAAGTGAAAGAAACCCCAAGGGCCGCGCGAAGCATCAATCGATTGCACACTGCCATAATCATGACAGACGCAGTCCACATTTCGTCCCTAGGAGTTCCCATCCCGCCCTCCGCTTCCGCACCAGCCATCATCGAAATTGTCCATCTGACCAGGACCATCGATACCCCGTCCCACCGCGTCGAAATTCTGCGCGGCATCGATCTGGCGATCCCCAAAGGCCAGTTCGCCGCGATCATGGGGCCTTCGGGCAGCGGCAAGAGCACCCTGCTGGGACTTCTCGCCGGGCTCGATACCGCCACCAGCGGCCAAGTCCTGTTGGATGGCGTCGACATCACCGGCCTCACGGAGGACCAGATGGCGGAGGTCCGTGGACGCAAGATCGGCTTCGTCTTCCAGTCGTTCCAACTGATTCCCACCCTGACGGCCGAGGAGAATGTCCTGCTCCCTGCTGAACTAGCCGGCGTTGGGGCCGAAAATGAACAGCGAGCCCGCGAACTTCTGGAGCGCGTCGGCTTGTCGGAGCGCATGGACCACTATCCGGTCCAGCTTTCCGGGGGCGAACAGCAGCGTGTGGCCCTCGCCCGAGCCTTTGTCACGAAGCCTCCGATCCTCCTCGCAGACGAGCCCACTGGAAATCTCGACGGGAAGACCGGCCAGCAGGTGCTGGATTTGCTTCTCGAACTCAACCGCGTCGAGGGTACAACGCTCGTCCTGGTAACGCACGATCCGGGACTGGCCGCCCATGCCGACCGCATCATTACCCTCAAGGACGGCCTGGTCGCCAGCGACGTCTTGAAGGCCAAGGCCTAGTTCTCCATGGCCATGATCCATTCCTACCGGACAGCAGCCAAGATTGCCTGGAGGGAAACGCGCGCGTCGTCCGGTCGCTTCGCGTTTGTCATCTTGGCGGTTGCAGCGGGCGTTGGGTCTCTGACCGGCGTCCGGGGCTTTTCGCAGGCCTTCCACACCGTTCTCCAGCGCGACGCCCGCGGCTTCATGGCCGCTGACATGACTGTTCGGACGTTCCAACTGCCGGACGAAAAGCAGACGGCCACCATGGACCGCCTGACCGGGCTCGGGATCCGGCGAACTCAGATCACGGAGACCCTGACGATGGCGTCCCCTGGACCGGAAACAGCCCCGATGCTGGTCTCCGTGAAGGCGGTCGACCCGGAGGCCTACCCGTTTTACGGTGTCATCAGCCTCAATCCGCCCGGCAGTCTGCGAACGGTGCTGCAACCCGACGCCGTCGTCGTCTCGGACGGTGTCCTGCTCCGCCTGAACAAGAAGCTCGGCGATACGGTCCGAATCGGTGGCCAACCCTTCCGCCTCGCCGCCGAGATCGTCAACGAGCCGGACAAGATGACTGGGAGCCTGAACGTGGGCCTGCGCATCATGATGTCGAGGGCCGCGCTGGAACGGACCGGCCTGATCATTCCGGGTAGCCGCGCATCCGAGCGATTTCTATTCAAGCTTCCACTGACGCAGTCGATCGGCGCGGTCCGGGCCGAGCTCAAGAAGGTGTTTGCCGAGGGCCTGATTGCGGACTACACCGAGGCTCATCCGCTGATCGAGCAGGGTCTCAGGCAATCCACCACGTTTCTTTCATTGGTTAGTCTGGTTGCACTGGTGATCGGGGCCTTGGGTGTCGCCACGGCGATTCAAGCGCATCTCCAACAGAAAATGGATTCGATTGCCGTGATGAAGTGCCTCGGAGCGAAGTCTTCGCAGATCCTGCGCATTTACCTCATCCAAACAGCCGGACTGGGTTTCGTGGGAGGTGCGATTGGGATCGCCGTAGGCAGCTTGATCCAGATGGCCTTTCCCTATTTTCTGGAGCGCTATTTCCAAGTGGCCAACGTGCCGCGTTTCGACCCGCTCTCGGCCTTCCAAGGCATGCTGGTGGGCCTGTTGACGGTGCTGCTTTTCACCGTGCCTCCATTGCTGGGGATCCGCAAGATCCGTCCGGCGCTGATTTTCCGCCGTGAGATGGCGGCCCCGCGCCGTACCGCCCGCCAGTGGTTGCGGGACACGCTGGAGCCGGTGATCTCCGCCGTCGTCATTTTGTCGTTTGTGGGCCTGATCGCCGCTTGGTTGAGCGACAACGCCCAAACGGGCCGGTATTTTGCCTTTGCCATTGCGGGCGCAATGGTGGCTCTGGCAATAGTTGCCTGGGTGCTCCTGCGTTTGCTGCGCGTTTTGGGTCGCAACCTCCCGCGTGCCAGCGGTCCGGTCCTGCGCCAGGGCATCGCCAATCTGTACCGTCCGGGCAACCACGCCGGTGCCGCCGTGATGGCTTTAGGCGTGGGCGTTATGTTCACCCTGACCATCTGGATCGTGCAGCGCGGATTGCTAAAAGACATCATCCGGACAGCCCCTCCGGGTATGCCGAATGTCTATCTGCTGGATATTACGGCCGCCTCCAAGGACGCTGTGTACTCCTTGTTGGAGAAACAGGCGGGACTGGAGGGGAAACCCGAAATGATAGGAGCAGTGTCCGCTACCATCCAGTCGGTTGATGGCACCCCCCTGGTGCGCGAAAAGTTGCAGGGTATGGCGAGGCGCTATGCGCGCACTGTAACTGTTTCCACAGCTTTGGTGGAACCGCCGTTTACCCAGATTCTCTCCGGAGCGTGGTGGGAGGCGAATGCGCATCCTGCGGAAGCCCAAGTCTCGGTTGGCGATCAAGCCGCGCGCCTGCTCAATGTCCACGTTGGTTCCAAGATCGTCTGGACCACCCCCCAGCGCACCTTCCAATCCACTGTGGTGGCCGTTCATAAGAGCGAATCGGTGCGTCTTTCGGCGCGGATTGAGTTTTTCCTGACGGCGGGTGCGCTCGACGGCCTGCCCGCCATCTATTACGGCGGCGTCCGGGCCGCGCCGAAGTTTGTGCCGGGCATCCAGAAGTCTCTGTACGAGACTTTTCCCACCGTCACTGTGATCAATATGGCCGAAGTTCTGGATACCATCCAAGGCATCGTGGATCAAATTTCTGTGGTGGTGCGCTTCATTTCCTTCTTCTCGATTCTGGCCGGTGCCGTGATCCTTGCGTCCAGCGTTGCGGGAACCCGGTTCCGTCGCATCCGGGAAGTCGTGATTCTGAAGACCCTGGGTGCGAGCCGCCGACGGATTGCCGAGATTTTCTCGGTGGAATTCTTCGTGATCGGTACCGTGGCCGGGCTGATGGGCGGCCTGTTGGCAGTCGGATTTGCCTGGGCCGTGCTCAACCGACTGCTGCGGGCGAATGCGCCGCCTGACTGGCTGGCATTGGGTGTCGCTGTCTTGGGCACCGCCGTCCTTGCTGTTGTGACCGGCTGGGCCGCCAGTTACCGCACCTTGGGTCAAAAACCGCTGGAGATTCTGCGGGACGAATGATTCCCTTTGTATTCCTTCTTTCGTTGGCGGTTCCGGCGCTGCATTTCGACATCAGCGATGCGCGTGGAAAGAAGCCTGCAGGCGTCTCGGTCGAAGCGGGAAGTCCCGACCACGACGGCTGGGTTCCGTTGAGCCTTTCGGTAAAAGTAAAAGGAAAATCGAATCCGGGTTACGTTCTGATCTGGCCGTTGGAAGGTTTGGCGAAGGTCGCGGACGGACCCGGCGATACACCGGTAATGGTGATCCAGTCGGGCGACTCGGGGGTTCTTGCCAGTCCACGGGCGGTGACAGCGTTGGCTGTGGCAAAACTTTTGGGCCATCCGGTCGAAACTGGCATTGATGCCGTCGCTTTCGATAAAGCTGTCGCGGCCCTGACGGCATCGGAAGACCCCTTTGCGAAAGGGGTGGCACTTCTTTCCGCGGGCAAGGCTGTTGAAGCTGCGGAGCCGTTGGCCCGGGCGCTGCGCGAGCGTGAGCGGCAGTTGACGCGGGTTCCATCGGAGATTTATCCCTCGGCTGTGCTCTCGGGAAAGGCCTTGCTGGCTGCCGGAAAATTCGATCCAGCGGCTGTGGCGTTCTTGAAGGCTCTTCAATTGAGGCCGACCGATGAGGTTGCAGGGCTTCGCCGGGAAGCGCTGGCCAAGGCCGGCAAGGAACTGGCCCGGTAGGGCGGACCTGCGTCCACCAAGTGGCGTTTCGTCAGCGCGGGAACTAGACTTGAGGCTGGGGGAGATGGATGTATCAAAGATATAGCCGGGTCTTGGGCCTTTGGGTGCTCTTCACGCTGCCACTGGCGGCGCGCAAGCCGGGGGAGCTGCCAAAGCCGGGCCTGAACATGTTCAGCCGCGACCAGGACCAGCAACTTGGGGCGGAAGCGGCCAAAGAGGTCCGGACAAAGTACAAGACACTGGACAACAAGTTCCTGCAGGATTATGTCAAGCGCGTGGGCGACCGGTTGGCTGCCACCAAGGAAGCAGCGGGGAGCAAGTTCCCGTTCACTTTTACCTTCATAGTGGAGCCTACCATCAACGCCTTCGCACTGCCGGGCGGGCCAATGTTCATCCAGACGGGCCTGTTCCCCGCCCTCGACAACGAAGCGCAACTGGCCGGAGTAATGGCGCACGAGATGTCCCACGTGATCCTGCGGCATGGCACTCATGAGGCCACCAAGGCCAAGGGTGTCGGGCTGGTAGCTTCATTTATCGGCGCGGCAGCCGGGGACGGCATGATGGGCGGCATGATGAAGGAAGCCGTTTCCCTGGGCGCAAATACATGGATGCTGCACTATTCGCGCGAAGCGGAAAGCGAGGCGGATGCCCTGGGGGCCTTTATGATGGCCGAGGCTGGTTGGGACCCAATGGAGCTCGGTATCTTTTTCACCAAGCTAAATCAGGCAGGTGGCCAAAGGCCGATGGAGTTCCTTTCAGACCATCCCAATCCAGACCACCGGGAAGCCGCAATCGAGGCGGAAGTGAAAGCCATGCCAACACGCACCTACGGCTATGAAACCGGTGATTTTGGGAAGGTGAAGCAGTTCATCGTGCCTTCAGCGCAGGCAGCAACACAAAAAGGCGCTCCTGTTAAGAAGGTAGCGCCGACAAAAAAGAAGGGAAAGTAGAGGCGGCTGATCCGTGGAACCGGGCTCAAAACGCTGCCGGGTTCCACGGACGGGTAGCTTATGCGGCCTTTTGGGGGGCCACTGCGGCGAGTTCTGCTCTGAGGGCCCTGGACTTCAGCCTCTTCGCGAGCTTTTGCTTCCGCTGCCTGTTGTGCCGGGCTTTGTCGCCATTACGTACGGACATTCCCCTATTATCGCTTGTCCGGGCCCGCCGTGCACGTTTTTTTTTCGTGCGAAGTTGTTAAAACGCGCCCGGTGTAGGAACGACGAGGGGCGATGGGGGAAGATAGGTGCCTCTCAGGGTCACCCCATCACTGTTGGATGCGGACCGGATCGCGATCCATTCGGCCGCGACAAAGGCTCCGAGAATTCCCACCACCGGGGCCAATTCCGGCTGTGCAACGGCGATTCCACCCATGATTTGGAGTGCCGTGCCCGCGAGATCGTTCGCACCAGCAAGTTTCGACATGCCCGCGGCGTTCAGGTGGACTTTGTAAACTGCCGGGAACACGCGGACGGAGCCACTGCCGTCCGGAAGATCGAAGGCTGAAAGCTGTGTGACATTTTCCAGACCATGAACCGCTTGGCCCGCCACGCCACTGATTCCACTTGCGATACTGCTGAAGAAACTCATTGTGATGTCCTCTTTTTCTTGGGTTGGGCCCGTATGCCTTTCCCCACCTCAAAGGCGCTGGCGAGGAAAAAGCGCGCCAGCATTTTTCGCAATATTTTTCGGGCGGGTCCGGATTGAGCATCGGCGGTTGTCTTCTCGGGGATGCTAAACTGCGGCGAGTGAAATCCACCCGGTTACAGACGGCGCTCCTGGTTGCGCTGCTGGCAATTGTCGGCGCGGCCATCGTCGCCTACTCGCAACTGAGAGCCTTCGCGTGGGACGAAGGATTCCACATCGTCACCGCGCAGCTGATCCTGCGCGGGAAGCGTCCGTACTTGGATTTCTGCTTCTCCCAAACGCCGGTAAATGCTTACTGGAACGCCTTTTGGATGTCGATCTTCGGCGATTCGTGGCGGACGGCGCACGCGGCGGCGGCGGTGTCGGCGTCCCTTGCGACGGCGGTTACCGGATGGTTTGTGTTGCGCCGGTTTCCCGAGCCCGAACGGCGGATTCCGGGGGCATTCCTGGTAGCGGTGTTGATGGGCTTGAACGTGGTGGTGTTCCGGTACGGCGGAATCTCCCAGGCATACGGGCTCTGCCTTCTATTGCTGGTTGCGGCCTACTGGTGCGCTGTGGTGACGGTGGAAAGCGGTAAGGTGCCTGCCGCGATGCTGGCCGGTCTATTTTGCGCCGCGGCTGCGGGTTCCAGCCTGCTGACCGCTCCGGCCGTGCCGATCCTGTTTGCGTGGATCTTGGTGAACAGTGCTGGCGGCGCAAGGGTGCGGAAGCTTGGCGCATTTGTCGGTGGAGCCTTGGTTGCGCTCAGCCCCGTCCTTTGGCTGTTCGCGCAAAACCCGAAGCAGGTGTGGTTCGGCATTGTTGACTACAACCTGAAGTACCGGTTGGTGGACTGGCCTCCGCCCGACGCGAACCGGCAGAATCTGGAAGTAGCCATGGCGTGGATCGGATCGGGTCCGGCCCTTGTGCTGATCCTGCTGGGGATTGCCGGGTTCCGGGCCACCCGCCGAGCCGAATTGCGGCTTTGCGGCTGGCTGGCGGCGGGCTTGGGCCTGTACATCGGTGCCGCAGTCCGGCCCACATTCCCGCAGTATCTGGTTTTCACAGTACCGTTCCTCGCTATTCTGTCGGTGGCCGGTATTGCGGACCAGTGGCCGAACCGGAAGTGGGCACCGGTGCTGGTTGCGTCTTTCCTAGTGGTATTCGGGCTGGGCAAGAGCCTGTACGACGAGCGCGACGACTCAACCTGGCAGGATTTCGAGCGCGTGGCTCTGAAGGTTGACGAGGTAACTCCAAAGGGTGCCATGCTGATGGCCGACGAGGTTGTGTACTTCCTGACCAAACGCACGCCTCCGGAAGGCAACGAGGAGCGCAATTCCCATAAGCTGGAATTCGGCAAGGCGGATGCCAAGCTGTACCACATCCGCCCGCAATCGCAACTGGACCGGGAGGCCCTGTCCGGCGTATTCGCCACCGTGGAAACTTGCGAGGACGAGGACTACATCGCCGAAAAAGGCTACGCCAAGGTCTTCACCAAGAAGGCCGAGGTGGAAGGCTGCACGGTTTTCTGGGACTACAAGGGTCGCAAGTAGGCTACTTGCGCGGCGTCCCAGGCAGCGGTTGGATGGTCGCGTTGGCGAGTTGGCCGCCAAACTCGGTCATTTCGCCGGCCTTGCGACCGGGCGCGGGCAGCAGGCGGGTGGCGAGCGGCTTGTTCCATCGGTACGCAAGGGTCGCGACGTCACCCACAATCCGGGCGATTGCCGCCTCGCTGGTGTCGCCGGCCAACGGCACGGTATCGACGCCACCGGCGCAGACGGCCGAGTAGGCGAGGATCGAGTCCAGCCCGTACGTACCCTCGGTCCAGCGGCGGGTGAGGGTGGTTTCCTCCAGAACCGGAATCATCAGGCCGGAATAGCCGGTTTGCTTCACGGGCACGGCTTTCACGGCGCGGGTGATGATCGCCGAGGCCGTCTCGGTGCCTGGAGAGCCGAACGGGCCGCCCACGAACGATTCCACGGCTGTGCCGATGGAGATGGCTCCGCCTGGCGCAGGGGTGGGATCGATACCCGCGTAGGTCCAACCGGAACCGGTGGACGCCTGGATAGCGGCGGCTTCGACAGCCTTGGCGTGGACCGACAACGCCTCGGTGAGCGCTTTCTCGGCAGTACGGGGATCCTGGTTCACGGCGAAGACGTCCATTACGACATTGGCGGATTCAAGACCGATGGCGAACTGGCGGGGTCCGGCCGGATGCCAAGCACCGGGGTAGAAGGGGCCGTAGGGCTTCAGCATCGATATGGCACCGAAGTTGAAATTGCCCTGGCCGTGCGGGCTGCGTTCGCCCACCGACTTGATGACACGGGCGGCTTGGCGGACGGCGTTCCAGTAGATGCCGTCCTCGCCAGCGGTGACGAGGTTCGAGACGAGGCGGTTGCCTGGGGTCGAAAGGACGTCAATGAGCAGGTCGACGGGCTCGGTCGGGTCGGTGTCCTTGCGCATGGCTGG
>CAITMP010000409.1 GCA_903893525.1 uncultured Acidobacteriia bacterium
ACCCGCGCCGCCCCGCGGAGCGAGTGACAAGGGCAAGCCGTCCGCGGGACGGCGGCTCGCTTGCGTCTTTCAGCCCAGCGGGCTGTCCGGTGGTATTTCGATTCCGCGGAGTCGGGGTGGAGGAAGCGGGGGTGCCTGGATCTGCAAGCGACGTGACAGCTTTGCTGGCGCTAGTTTGCTCAGGCGCGCCCGCGCCGCCCCGCGGAGCGAGTGATAAGGGCAAGCCGACCTTTGGGCGGCGGCTCGATTCAGCTATGAGGGAACGGGCCCGACTTGGGTCGGGTTCGAGCGGGAGAGCTCGAAGACCTCGTTCACGGTGGGACGGCTGTTCAGACGTCTGAACAGCCGGGGGAATGGGGGCGTGGATCGCCTTTTCGCCCCGCCGAGCGGCCGAGAGAGTTGAAGAGGCCTTGCGACTACCCCGGGGGAACTGCGAGCGTCTCAAGACCGAGAAGGAAGGCCACTGGGACACCCCGCGGGGTACACTGCTCAACTACATTGTAAGGCCATGTTTCGCGCCGCACTCATTCTGGTCGCGCTGACCGTTGTTGCATCGGCTGGGGAGTCGAGGGTTGATTCCGCGCTGCTTGCCGCTGCTCAGAAAGCTATGCCGAGCGACGTAGCCACGAACCAGTTCGTTCGAGCCTTCGAGTCGGGGCTTTGGAATTCAAATCGGACGGCTGTCGCAGTATCTATCACGCAGCCGAAGGCGTCGGTTGTCTTTGTTTTTCTTCGGCAAACGAACGGCACCTATTTGGCGGCTGACGCCAGCCGAGTAGAGGGCGGCAATTTTGGGAAGTTAGGCCGTCCACGCACGGACTACGAGCGTTTCGAGACGACACCGACGGAGTGGTTGCATCGCGAGGACGGTTGGTTTCAGGTGTGGATGAGAACACGAGCATGGCGAGGTGGACAGCGTTACACGGTCGCAGAGCCGTTGCTCATCAGGCCGGATGGATTTGTGATGGATCGATGACGACAGCATGGCCGAGGGCGCTGCAGCGAACCGCCGCCTCGCTCGGCAGGCGGACGGTTCGGATAATTTGTTTGCGACTGTTGCAGCCGATCGGGCGTTTCCGGCGGCGGTCGCTGTGCTCTGTGATGAATTGCTGGCGACACCTCTGACTGTGCACGGTGGGACAGCTGTTCAGACGTCTGAACAGCCGGAAGAAATCTTGGAGTCCGCCGCTTCCATTGAAGCCGGCGCGCCCGCGGTGTCCTTGGAGACCTCGGTGAGAGCGGCCCGCAGGGCCACCAACATTCGCTCCGGCGTGGACTCGCCGGTGACGAATCGAACCACAACCGTGGCGTCTGCAAGGCGAATGGTCACTGGGGGCGTGCTGGGCGAACTGGTCTTTGGCTTGCGGGCACGGGCTTCGCGCACAGTGAGTTCACCGGCTTGAGCTTGGGCGGCGAGGTCCCGCTGTTTCTGCGGATCCGATTCCTTGGCGATTTCGAGCAGCACCGACTTGGAAGCGTGTTCAGACGTCTGAAGATCCGCGAGCAGGGTTGGTTCCAAATCCAGGATGCGGAGCATCTGATTCACGGCCCCGACCGACTTGCCGACGCGTTGGGCGAGTTCGCGTTGGGTGAGGTTAAATTCCTCCATCAGGCGGCGCAGGCCTTGCGCTTCCTCCACGGGACTCAGGTCCTTGCGGTGCATGTTTTCGATGAGCTGCAAGGCGAGGCGGTTTTGTTCCTCCACCGTTCGCACAATACAGATCACCGTCTCGCGGCCCAGGCTACGACAGGCCGAGAAACGTCGTTCACCCGCCAGGATCCGATAGCGACCCGCCGTGGCGGCTTCGACAATGATGGGATTGAGTAGGCCGTGTTCCTGAATCGACAGCGCCAGATCCGAAAGATCCCCGAGCGCTCGGCGGGGCTGATTGGGATCGGGATCAATTGCCGAGATCGGCAAGGTCGCGAGTTGGGGTTCGTCGCGTCCGGTCGGGTCAAAGGTCAGGAGCGAGTTGCCGGAGGCCTGGCGGGCCAGGCGGTCTTTCAAGTTGATGGCCATAGTTTTTCAATCTCCTCGGTTAACTGTTGGTAGTCTTGGGCAGCACGGCTGTGCTTGGCGAAAGTGGTGACGTCGCGCGGTTCCTCCTGCATGGGGGCGCGATTCAGCGCCTCGCAACGTCCGATGCGGGTCTCCAGAACTTTGCCCATGAGGGGTTCCAAGATTCGGTCGACCATCTGGTTGGTCACCGTGGCCTGGGGAACCACCATGGTGAGCAGGATGCGGTAGTCCCAGCCGGGCATGAATCGACGGATGCTGTGCAAGGTTTCCAAGAGGTCACCTAAACCCCGCAGTGCGTAGCCCGAAGGTTGCGCGGGAATCAGGAAATGATTCGCGGCGACGATGGCATTGACGGGCAGCACACCCAGGGTGGGCTGGCAGTCGATGAGCACATACTCGAAGCCGCTCAGGCCTTCGATGGCGTGCTGCAAGCGCTGTTCACGGAAGTGCCGGGTATGCAGCAGTGAATCGGCCTTGGACAATCCGAGCGACGACGGGGCGAGCTTGAGATGCTCCAGGTAGGTGTCGGTGATGACCTCGCTCAACCCGCCCTGTTCAGAGAGCAAGGCATCGCCCATGGTCGGGCGTTCGTAGGTGTCGGGATCGATTCCCAAGCCCAGCGTGGCGTGGGCTTGGGGATCCAGGTCGATGAGCAGTGTCCGGTGACCGCGGCGCGCGAGGCCCGCGGCGAGATTGACGCTGGTGGTGGTCTTCCCCACTCCGCCCTTCTGATTGATGATGGCGATGGTCTTCATGCGCGTACCTCCGTTGGCTTTGGGGTTCCGAAGCGTCGGGGATTGACCGTGGCATCCCATTCCCAGAAGGACGGGATCGGGAACTCCGGGTGCTGATGAAAATGTTCGGCCAAGGCCTCGAGTCGGCTCTCGTCGCGGTCGAAGCGTTCCAGCCACGTTTTCGGGAATTGGAAGGTGCCCTGGGTTGCGGTCTCTCGGAACTTCGCCCGTTCCAGTGCAAAGGCCGCGTATAGCTCCGGAGAGGCCTGCTGGAGGGCGATCTCTCGCTCGGCTAGGTAGGAGGTGTAGGCGGCAGCGAACGCGCGCTGGTGGGCCTCCTGGGCCCTTCCGAGGGCTGCCTGGTTTTGGGGTGCCCCTTCGCTAGCGAGGATCCGCAAGAACCCGTCGCCGTAGACTGGCAGCGTGAAGGCCAAGTTCGGTAGGGCGCGCGCTAAGTTCTGGTGTTGTTTGCGAACCCATTGCCCGAACCGCTTGCCCCATTCCGCGATTCGCGAGTCGTCAGCGCGCAGGGCGAGCAGCCGGGGGATGAAGCGATCCGCCATTTCCAGGTCCTTGGGCAAGGGCTCGGTCCCTGCCGGTCCCTGAAAGCCGTGGTAGGCCGCGTAGTAGTGGCTCGCGAAGGTTCTGGCCTGTTGCCGCAGTGGCGTCTCCGGATGGCCTGTTTCCGGTTTAGGCCAATCGTGCTCAATAGCTCGCCGCAAGAGTCCGAGTCGGCTCTTACTGGGGGAACGGAGCACGAGCCAGTCGATCTGCCGTTGAATGACCTCCAGGGAATGCCGAGCCGCGAGCTGCTGAGCGGTCGGGATGTCGAAGCCTACTTTCGTCAGGAGTTCAAATCCTGCACTCGCAGCCGCTGCCTCACCATTGGATGCCAACCCGGGTGAGAGCGGTGCTGTTGTTTTAGATGTGTTAGTATTAAAGGTTTTAACTGTTATATCGTTCATGATTTCCGACCGCTCCCCGTATCCAAATTCCGACCGGTTCCGTACACGTTTTCCGACCGGTACCTGCACAACCCCGGTCGCCCGGTGGTCGTCCTCCCGTATCCATTTTCCGACCGGGTCGGGAGGAGCCGAACCCCGCGGCTGAGGCGTTCGCACCCAACGAATCGCGTAGGTTGCCGCCCGGCTCGCGCGGCCACCGGCGGGATCAAAGCACCCGTGATCGGTCGTCTCGATGTAGCCCTGGCGCTCGGCCTCTAGGACGGCCGCGTGGGTGCGCTGTCGCGAGCGGTGGGTCAGTCGACCGAGCTCGGCGATGGAACGACTGACGGGGACCTTTCTCTCCCCCGCCGGGCCCCATTGAATGCTGTAGTAAAGGAGTGCCCCGACGACACGGATCACCGACAACCGTTCGTTGGGCAGGACGTGATCGAAGAAGGCGTTGGGGATGTTCTTTCGGGCTGCAGTGGCCCGCAGGACCGGCTTTCCGGGCTTCCCTTCCGAGACGACGATGGCTTCCCGGTAAATGAAGCCCCGGAACAGGGCCGGATTATCGGTGTACTCGCCCTCTCGATCCCAGCAGAGCTCATAGATGCCCGTTTGCGCCCGACTCTCTTTGGTGTCCCGCTTGGGTTCCTGGACGCACTTGAGAAAGTGTTTGGCGATGGCCTCGGCTAGGGCCGGGGCGATGTCTTCCCGGGAAAGACCAGCGTGCTCCACAATATCGCTGTAAGTGAGGCGCAGTCGGGTCTGGGTTGGATTGCCGTTGCGATCGACCCAGCCCAGGACCTTTCGCAGGACGTAGCCGACAATCCGCACGACCCCTGGAGAATTGTACGGCAGGACGACCGTGAAGAACTGCCGCGGGGTGAACGTGACGTTCGCCTGGAAGTCCGGAAATCCCGGAAAGGTTGGGGTCGACGCTTGTGCCACAGGCTAGGTCTCCCCGGGCACAGTCGTGTGGTTGGATTCTGCCGATGGGCCTAAAGGGTGGCCGTGGCGCTCCGCGTGTTCGCGAACGATCTGGTTGATGCAGAAGCTACGATCCCGCTCCTCTTGCTCGGCGAGGCGGCTCAAGTAGTCCAGGACGGCAAGTTCCAAACTGACCCCGGTGGACCGGGTGGCACGGCGTTTCCGGGTGCTCATGGGTTCCCTCCTTTAGAAAAATCCCCAGCTTGCGGTGTAACATGTCGTGCCCGGTTACGACAAGGGGGTGAATGGAAGGAGAGGGGGCGAAGGGACATTTCACGGGAACTTCCCCGGCAACACGTGGCTGGGTTGCGCCGCGCCTGAAAAAATCGGTGTCAAAAAGGGCCGGCCGCGAGTTGGGCTATGGCAGGCAGCGGCGGGATGTAGTAACGCAAGTGACGTGAGTACGTCGCATTCCGCGCGTACGAGTTTTTGATGCGAACGCTTGTTCACGCATCGTCGAGAGAGTCGTTCACACCCGTTCAACCCGCCGACCAAGCGGGCCAAGGGGACAGGACTACCATCTGTCAGGTGAGCGACCCGTAGAGCTGGATGCATCGAGAGGTGCTCGTCCAGTTCGAGGGAGGCTTTTGGAAGTAAACGTGCGGCATACGGCCGTCATGCAATCTCCAGATTCTATCCCATGGCCACGCGAAGCTGGAACGCGGGCGAACGGGACAGACTTGGCTCAAGGGACCTATGGGGTCCCGGCCAAGCCGTGTTGTTCAAAGCGGGTGCGTGTGTGGCTCGGAGCCACGCACTAATCCCCCGGATGGGACTCAAGGACCAAAGCCCTGCAGTGCGGGGCCAATCGGGTGCAATGCTCGTGAGGTTCGTGGAACATCTGCCAGCGTCGGGAGCCTCTGCGTGGTGACACGTGGAGCCGGAAGCCAGGACGACTTCCGGTGCGCCGCCTAAACAGCGGTCAGTGAAAAGCTCAACGATGAACGGGGCGTCGAGCCCTTGCTGGTCAGTCAGATCCGAGACGGAGCCGAATCGGTCAAACGCAGTTTGGGCGGGTAGGGAGGAGCTTCTGTATTCTACCTCCAGAAATCGAATCCACTCCGGTGGGTTCGCAAAACGTGGCGGGATGGAAATCCCGTTTACGCCAAACTGGGTCCGGACTCGCGAACGCGAGTCCAGCCAACGTGACGGATCTGAGGAAGGACAATGCTAACCGTGGAAGGACTGTGGGTTCCGGCGTGGTAGCCGGTGCCGGGAACGTCAACCCGGTGCTTCAAAAGCCACAGTCTGGGAGAGTGCCCCAAGTAGGAGAGCGTCCTTCGGGACGCACCGTCAGCTGGGCAAGGCAGTCCAGAGGGCGGGTGTGTGCCAACGGGTGGTGCCGGGCACAACAACACACACGAAAGGGGTGACGGGTGTAACTCGTCTCGACGTGCGCCAGGCGATGCAAATCGCCGGGCGACGCGAACACGTGAACCAGCGACCGATAGGGAGTCCACGGAAGTGGTCTCCTGGATCGGTACGCAAGAAGGGCAAGGCTGTGTCGGGTCCAATCCTCGACACAGCTGCGTGATGGTTACGGGCGCAACCTCCATGGACTGCGCCACCTCCATTGAAGGAATACAGCGCGCGACCGCCGGTGAACCCATCAGGGCAAACCCAAGGTTCAACTTCCGGGCGCGCCGGAAGGCAACGAAAGGTTTTGCGTCGAGGGATCAGCCTCTTCCGGCAACGGCACAGGACAGATACTCAACGCGAAGGATTTGAGCTTCAGGAGATTGAGCCGCAATCAGTCTCCAACCTCATTTTGAGGAAACGAGTCAGGACGAAAGAGAAGGGGAGATGTATCGGTGCGAGGCGAGGAATATCGAAGGGTTCGTCCAACAGTTGGCAGTGGGCTACGTGGCACGGGGCTACCGGTTCTACGTCTCGTGCCGGATTCCCGAGGGCAAGGATCCGGTCGAGATCGACCGGAAACTGGTCGAGCGCTACGGGCTCGGGATCTCCAAGTGGGTTCGCAGTCGGCGCAAGCGACTGGGTGAGGCGAGCGTGCAGTACCTGCGTTACGGCCGGACCTTTGTTCTGATCGCGACCCACGGGCGCCACCGCTTCTTCGAGCAGGAATCCGACTGGCGGGATATCCGGGAGTTACCGCTGTATTTTGGAGGGTACAGTATTGGTTGCGGGAGCGGATCGGACGGACGGTTCCATGCGTCCGTCCGGATCAGCCGCTCGGCGCTGCGGAAATTGGAGCAACGCGTCGAACGGATCGCGTTGGTGCCCGATGGCGGACGACTGGTGCTTTTTTGGCGACGGCTACGCTTCGAACCCTACGCACCGGTCCGGCGCCAACTCCTCCGCCTATTCTGGCGGATGAACGAGCGTCGCCAGGCCGCCGGTTTGGAACGAGTGCCCGTTCGGGCCATGCGGATGCAGCGGCGGACGCAGTCGCCCTTTGTCAAAGGCGCGCTTCCTGTCCAGGCCGGGCGATCCAAGCCTGAGGTGAAGCCCGAGGTAAACCCCTGGGTCGAAGCGCCGCCGCCGGAATCGTCGCGGCAAATGGCCCTGCTTTAGAGGATAGAGGATCTATCGTTGAACACCGTGCGCGCTCATCCGCAAGGCGTGCCGACAGCAATCAAGCGTTCGACCTGTTCCCGGATGAACTCGCCCATCTGGGGCCATGTCACCCGATGGAGGGCCGCAGCGTTGACGTCCTTTGGGAGGGGAACCGGATGCGAGCGGGCGACGAACCGACCGCCATCCAGCACCTCGATGACTTCATGCATCGTGATGACTACCTGGGAGCGTCCGTCGCGGACCATGGCCGCGATGGGGTCGGGCCCGGGGTAAGACGGCCAGACCCCGTCGCTATGGTGGAAGTTGTAGAATCCCAGCGTTGGCACCTCGAAGATTCGCTTGGGAATGATCTGGCCATAGGTTGCCATCAGGCACAGGTCGGGTCGCCAACGGTCCCGGAAGAGGCTCAGGAATTCAGACGTCTGAACACGTCCGGCATAAACGGGGAGTTGGTTCGCCCTCGCCAGCAACCACACAAGCAACTCCTCCGCCCGAGTGTGCGGGTATTTCCAGAGCCGCACCTCCGGGTGGGTGAAGGATTGGGTCGGGTCGTCGGTGGCGACGCCGACCACTTCCACCAGGTCTGCCAGTGGAGATTCGAGCAACTCGCTCAGCACGTGGAATCCTCCGTAGAAGCTGCCAAAGACGACCACTCGCGGCCGCCGGCTTGAATTTCGTGGTAGATGGGAGGAGGACCGGGGCCGAAGGCCACCGCGCGAAGTCAGCGTTGGCAACGCTTTCATGACTTTGGCGGCCCGTGAGCTGGGCGGCGCCGGTCAACAAAACACCAAAGGCGTGACCTGATCACACCCTCGGCAGAGGCACCGCGAAGCGCCCATCAAGAGAATGCGTCAAGCCACGCCCAGGGTAGGGCGTAGCCTTGCGGCAAGGTCTCTCGAGTGAAAATTCGCGGTTTTCTGCCGAGACCGGAGCCGAAGCTACACAAAGCAAAATGTCGGGATAGATGTGGCCGGGATCCCCGAAGGAATCAAGTCATCGTGATCGGGATGTCGGCGAGACCTCTAAAAGCAGGTTAGCCACGCCACTTCCAGCGGGGCAGGGCGCGTAAGGTCTGACTCTTGTGCAGCACCTCCTCGACGGAGCGTAGCGATTGGGCGCTGTCGCCCAGGCCGTCAATGCGGCAGAGCTTTCGCCAACGCCAAGCGGCGATGGCTTGATCGTTTCCCTGGAGGTTCGAAGCGCGGTCGTCGTCGTCGCCGTCCAGCCAGCGGAGCACATTTTCCAGCAGCCGCTGGTTGTCGACTTCGTGGAACAGCCCGAGCGGACTGGTCTCGAAGGCATGGGGGCCGCCAAAAAAGGCGAACCGCCCATGGCCGTGGGTTCCCGCCACGGCAATGGGCTGCGATTGAAAGTTCAATTGCCGATGCCTCAGGTTGTAGGCGAGGCAATGGCCCCCGGGCGACATAACCACGGGAAAGGCGCTGACCCCCGGCAGAATGGTGAAGCTCGCCATGCACCGCCAGCGCAGCTGTTGGACGCCCTCGGCCGCCCACGGGGTCAGGATGGAATCGGCGTTGGTCGCAAAGTCGCCCGACAACGGATAGAGCCAGCGGATTCGGCGCAGGTCGATGATCCCGTCGTCATTGAGCAGGCAACCGAAGGCCGCGCAAACCTCGCCGAGATTGCAGCGGGTAAAGGAGTCGCCGAAGCGGTAGCCAAAGACTAGCAGGCGTCCGCCGGAATCGACGAACCGGCGGAGGGCACAGATTTCATCGGGCAGAAAAAGCGTCGTCGTGCTTGGGCGCCAAAGCTCCCGTTCGGCATCGTACTCCCCGGCGGGGGGAGCGATCACCACCAAGCGGACCTCCGGGAACCGGGGCTCCAGGGCACGGTGAGTTTGGACCTCACACTGAAACCCATGGCGTCGAAGCATCCCAGCGACGCCTGCCATGTTGGTCGCCATCAATCGTGAAGGGAACCCGGTCTGGGCCCAGTTCGGTTGGCCGTGCGACTCGTCAAAGAGGGCGATCGATTGCCGCGAGCGGACCCCCATGGTGCGGCCCACCTCAGTAGTCAGACGGCAAGAGGATGGTCGTCACCTGCCGGTCCGCTTCGGTGATGATCCAAAAGGTCTCGTTCGCACTCGTTCGGTACACGGAAAAGAGGCGATCCCCGTGACGCAAAGCGTCGTCATTCGTGAGCCAGTCCGGCTGCGAAACGTTGCCCCAGTCGCCTGCTGCATGCCTGGCCACCGCACTGAGCGCTTCGTCCGCCGGGATGACTTGCGCGGCGGCGGGAGTGATCACCAGTCGTCCCAAAGGGAATTTGGGCGGCCGTGCAGCCCCGACTTCCACGACGATTCCGGTTCCCGGAAGCGAACTGCGGGCGAGTGGCGACTTGCCGGAGTAAATCGCTTCGCTGCAGATCAACTCCGGGGGGTGACCACTAGAAGCGGCTGAACCAGTTGGGTATTGGCGGCTGGAATCATGAGTTTCCTCGAATTGCGGCATGGGACCTCCTTGAGACGGGTGAACCATCCTTCTACCACGTTTTGCCTTGGAAAATCAACGGCCCCAGAACTCCGCTTCAAGCGGGCCACCGCCCCGGAGAATATCGGTGAACTCAGAGCCGAAACCGCGCTCTTGGGGGCAAGGGGGCGCTTGCGATGGGATTCCGAATCGAACGTTCCACGGGCGGCCGCTCGCGAGTCGGGGTGAGGTCAAGTTTCTCGGCATACGCCACAAATACGGGCGGTACAGCCAGCACGTTGCAACGGGTATCAGCGGGTACCCGGTTCAGGTTTACGAGCACCGCCCCGGAAAGACGGAGTACCTCGTCCGCATCTCGCTCGAGATCGAAGCGACTCAAACAAATGTTGCCGTCCCTCAACCGTTGGACGAACTCCGATTTGGCGCCCTCGGAATCCGTTGAGATTAGCTCGGCCGTGGGGGCCAACGCGTCGCGAGAGCGGACAAAGTAGATGGTCTTGAACTCGGAATTCTCGTTTCGCAGAGAGCCCGTAAGCGTCTGCAAATCACTTCCGTCGATGAGGCCTTCCAATGAATTCATACAAGTGGTGCTCCTTTGGTTGCGTCGGGGCTGAGGTTGGACCCTACCAGTGCCGGTTTTTCCGGGACCCGGTCTTCTCCATCGTCCCTTTCACGATCCAATTGTAGGGACCGCAATGGTGTCGCACTAATGAGCAGTGGGAGAGCTAGGTCGAGGAGTGCGGCGGTTGTCGGTGGATGCGGCGAAAATCTTGACTCAGCTTGGTTGCCCTGAGATCTGGTGGGTCGAGCTATTGGCAGTAGCCGAGCTCTCGCATCGATACGTAGTCGCGCGGACGATCCGAGGTCCGGCGGCCGACAATAATATGGTCCAGGACCTCTATTTTCAAAATGCGGCCGACCTGAACGAGTTCCCGGGTCAGGCGCTGGTCGGCCTCTGAGGGGTTTGGATCCCCACTCGGATGATTATGTGCCAGAATCACCGCCGAAGCTCGCCGGGCGATCGCACAGGCGAACACTTCGCGAGGGTGCACCAGGACCGAATCGAGGATTCCCTGGCCTATTCGCTCGGCCGTGATCAGACGGCGGCGTGTGTTGACACAAATCACATGGAATTCTTCCGCCACGCACGGCCGGTATTCCTCTCGCATGAGGTCTGCGACGCGCGCTGGGGTGTCGAGGAGGGGTGATTCCCCGTAGGACTCGCGCGCTAGTCGTTGCGCCAGGAGAAAGGCCGAACGAACCGCCGATGCCTTCGACGGCCCCACGCCGGGAACCGTTTGGAGTTCATCAAAGGATGCCTGTGCCAGATTCGTGAGACCGCCGTATCGCTGAATCAGTGTGGCGGCGGCAGGTTTTCCGGCCAATGCCGACAAGAGTTGTTCAGTGGAAGGGCCGTCAACGGACTGCATGGGAACCCCAAGAAATGGAAACGGTGTTGCATCATTGTTTACCACTCCTTGAGGGCAATTGAAACCCGCCGCAGTTGTCTGCGAATTCAACGAACGCTGACAACGGGGGCGCCCTGTTTGAATCCCGAGCTGGGCCGATCCCGCTCTTCGGCCCTTTCCCAACCCGTCATCCCAGTATCGAAAGTCTAGCCCAGGGGCAGGGAGAAGGAGATTGGGACTACTTGGGCTCGAAGCGCTGCACGTTGTGGATTTTATCGAAATCCCGGTCGAACGAAGCAACCGGCAGCTTCGATTCGGTAGCGGAGGCGGCGAGATAGGCGTCCACCAAGTGAATCCCAGTTTTCTGGACCCGTTCCAAGGCGTTGAGCAGGAGCTCCCGCTCCGCGAGACGCACCCCCGATCGAAGGACGAAGGTGTGCAACGCTTTGGCGACCTCTTTTCGGGGCTTCTTGTAGAACGACTCCAAGGTGAACGCGGTTTCAGCAAGAACCAGTGGGGACAATTCAAGCGCCACTTCGCCTCGTTCAGCGCTTTCAATGAATGCCGCCGCCGCCGCGAACATCGCCGGAGGCTCTCCAGTCAAAAACCGGAGCAGAATATTCGAGTCCACATGGTACCGAGGCACACTCACCGGCGACTCCGCTTTGAGGATTCAGTCACCCAGGCGTCCGTTGCGGCTTCGGTTTCCTCGCGGATGCTGGTGAATGGCACCTCCGATTTCAGCGAACCGGCGAGTTCCAGGACACTTGGCATGGGGCGAACGACTGCCGACCCATCCTTGCAGGCTTCCCAAATTAGGCGTTGCCGTGGTGAGGCTCCCATGGCTTCCCGAATTTCCTGCGGGACGGTCGTTTGCCCCTTGTCGGTCAGCGTTGAGGTTACCATGCGGGTACATTACCACAGAAACCGCCATTACCGCAAATGGATCATTACCGTATGTGCTGGGTCGCTTTTGGTCAGCTGTTCACGAGCGCAGAGGGCAGGGGAGGGTGACCCGTGTGCAGCAGGATTCCCCGTGAGCGAGGGGATTTGAACGGGCGTTTTGTGGGGCTAGGCGCGGTGGACGTCGGCGATGCCCGGCTCGGAGGGTTTCCTCATCAGAAGTGTACGGGAAATCCAACTGAAGGCGCCCACTTGGCGCGGGCGAAAGGTCAGAAATGCCGTGGGCACCCCCCAGGACCTGAACTCGCTCACGCGATTTCCCGGGTGGACCTCGGCGAGCCAGGGGAGGCGCCGGTCCGCTTTCGGCACCCCGTCGAAGCGCCTTTGGGTCGGCCCAGGCCTCGGCGTGAGCGCTTATGAACGCCGTGTCCGCTCATCGCCTCCGTCGCCTTGGCGAACCAAGTCGGGTCCTCCCGCAGCCGCAGGAGTTCCACGGTCGCGAAGTATTTGACCGCGTTATGCCCGGCGGGTCGCACTGGGCGAAGCAGGCGGACGGCGACCAGAGTGGGAATGGCGTGGGCAGCAAGTCCCAGAAGGATGGCCGCCTGTTCTCCATTCAGCCGGGTGGGAAGCAGGGCTCGGCTCAGGGCGTCACGGGATTCTGGGTTCATGGCGGTCGCTTTCAGGAGTGGATAAAATTGTGCCGACACCTGAACCCACGAAAACGGAGACCTTAATGTGACACCGAATGGCGGAAATATTTTTGGCACCCCAGAACACACCGAGAGGGCGTCAGCACGGGAGCCGACAGGTTTGGGCCATTATTCGGCCCCGGTGGAGCGGAGGCGGACCAAAACCTGCGTCCGAAAAGGTGCACCCCGGCCGCCTTCAAGTTCCGGGGTCCCGCACAACGTCACTACAGCACGCCGGTGACTCGGAATGGAACCTGGCGGGATTGCTTCCGCTTGGTACCGCGCGTTCGTGCGGAATTCCGAGTCCGGGAGTTTGTTACATGCTTGCCGTTTTGGCGTCCCTTCTGGCCGGTGCGGTGACTGTATTTCTGAATACTGCACATCGCATCCTTTCGTGATCCGGAGCTCGAGCGCCTGAGGCAGGGTCGATTTCCCGGCCAAAGGGGCAGGGGATCGAGTTTCATGGCGACGTGGCTCCTCGAAAGAATCGCCCGCGCGGGACTTGTACTTTGTTTGGTGAGGTAATAGACTAGTCTCAGACTAGATTTCATGGAATCCCTTATGAGCGCCCTATCCATTTCCGTCCCCCTCGCCGAGGCCAAGAGCAAGCTGTCCGAACTCGTGGACCGCGTTAGCCGGGGCGAGGAATTCGTCATTACCCGGCATGAAACCGAGATCGCCCGGCTGGTTCCCGCGCAGCGGCCCAGCCGCCACGATGTCAGCGACGCCATTGCGCAGATGCGGGCCAGTAGGGATCGCAGATCGGCGAGCGCCGCTGAACTCCAGGCCTGGAAGACTGAAGGCCGCCGATGAGCGAAGCATTCGTCCTCGACTGTTCGGTCACGATGGCCTGGTTCTTTGCGGACGAAGCCGCGCCCGCGACTGACACGATTCTCGATCACCTAAACCGTGGAGGGCGAGCCGTGGTCGCCCAGCACTGGCGTTTGGAAGTCGGCAACACGCTGCTCATGGGTGAACGGCGGAAACGTTGCACGGCGGCAGATGCCGCGCACTTCCTCAGCATCCTGAATGCACTCAACATCGATACCGACCCCGAGACCGGAGCCAACGCCACCTCGGCGACGCTTTCCTTGGCCCGCGCTCATGAGTTGACCATCTACGACGCCGCCTATCTGGAGTTGGCTATGCGAACGAATCTTCCCCTGGCGACGCTCGACAAGGAACTGCGGTCGGCAGCGAAGAAGGTCGGCGTGAAGTCCCTGCCGGAAAAGATTTGAGCGCAGACAACGCCGCCCAAGCCGGAGCGCCGGGCGAGCCTTACGGGCGACAGATCCACAACAATCGTCCCAGTATGTTGATGGTTTGTGCTGCCGGAGGCAGTGCCCCCCACCGCAAAACGGGCCGCGATAAAATAGGTTATCGTGGCCGGATTGGGCAGGGAGACGACTGCCCGTCGCCCCATTGACTTTCCCCTGCTGATCCGTGGTAAGGAGTCACCTTGGAGGTTTGATCGTGCCGTGCGCGGTCGTCTGCAAGCACTCCTATGTCCAACCAAACAATCAGCACTATGGCATCCCCCAAGAACAAACCCGTCCACGAGGTTCGGCTGGGGGCGGTTAAGGCCGCCCTTTGGAGAAACGACACCGACAGCGGTGTGCGGTTCAACGTCACCATCACCCGGCTGTACAAGGATGGCGAAGACTGGAAGAACACCGACTCGTTCGGGCGCGACGACCTGCTGCTCGTCGCGAAGGTCGCGGACCTCGCTCACACCTGGATCTGCGAACAGCAGGTTCAGGAGAACGACCGCGACCGCGGACCCCGCTGACGCCACGTCCCGGAAGGTTTTCGCAGAAGGTTCGGGCTTTTGGAAATTGTGCCTCAAACAATTTCCCACCATGCTCCACCCGCTTAAAGGCGGGAGTTATTGGGGAAGGATGTGGTAAAAAAATAACTGATTCCGCCCATTTGGCAAAGCCCCGATACCTACGTGGTTTCAAGCGTGCTTGGAGATCATCGCAATTGGTAAGATAGCGCAGCCAATAGAGTTTGAAATTGATTAAGAAACAATATTTACATGAAGAATCCACGGTGGCGGATAGTAATACTGTTTGTCTTTTTCACCGACCTTATGTCTTCCTTCTCAGGGGAAGCAA
>CAITMP010000410.1 GCA_903893525.1 uncultured Acidobacteriia bacterium
CGTAGTTGTGTGTTGGCGCGACCGGCGTTTTCGGCGTTGTCGGCTGCCATCATTTCATTCTTGGTGGCGCCGCCCGAAGTGCGCATCATTGTTGCGGCACTGGCGTTGGCGGCGTTGTTCAGTTGCGATGTCGCTCCCTGGTTGTTGGATGCGCCCACGCCCCGCGAGTCCACCGAATAGAACGTCACGTTGGAACGGTTGGCCAGACCCACCAGGTTGTCGAACATTTGGTTCAACTCCGGCCCCAGGTACAGCCCGCCGGTGAAGTAGAGCACGGACTTGCGGCCCGGCATCGGCGCCAGACCCTGCACCATCTGCTTCAGAGCCGCCAGGGAGAGCCGAGTGCCGGAGGAAACCGCCTGTTGGTCCATGCGCAGGATGTCGAGCATGATTTGGGCGAGCGCCACCTTGCCGGGGTCCATGCCGGGTCCGAGGGGCTGGTTTGCGGCCGTGGCCGTTGCAGAGAGAATGTTCGAGTCATTGCCGACGGCGTCGCCTCCCAGTTGGCGCTTGAGTTCGGAGAGGATGTTGTCGGATTCCTGTACCATCTTCGGCGCGGATGTGCCAGCGGTGGCCTTGTCGATTGCTGTGGCGAGCGCCGTCTTATCCGTTGTGAACGGTTGCAGGACGAGCAGCCGGGTGTTGATGGCGACCACCGAATAGAACACGTTGGGCCCCTGCTCGGACTTGACCAGGTCCAACGCCGCCGACCGGGCGAGCTTGCGTTCGTCGGGTCCGCCGAGTGGCTCGAAGGCCAGCGTGACCAGCCGGAGCTGCCGGAGGGCGTCGAGTTTGCCGGTGGTAGTCGTGTTGGATGTGGTCGTGGAACTCGAGATCGCCTCGGAGCCCTGAACTAGGCGGAACGAGAGGAGGGTCTGCCTGGCTCCGTTTTCGGTGACGGTCAGCTCCTCCCGTTTCAGGTCGGTGATCGGCTTGCCCTTTTTGTCGCGGACCACCAAGTCCAGCACGACTTGGTCGACGTTGGTGCGGATGGTCGGGGTCTGGCCCGAAAGGAGGGCGGTGAACAGTGCCACGCCTGTTACGAAGTACCGTTTAATGTGCGCCATCGATTTGCTTTCTAAGTTTGCGGAATTCGTCCTGCTCACGCTTGGCATCGTCCTTGCGTCCGAGCCTGGAGTAGGCGGAGGCGAGGCTGAAGTGGGCGTCGGCGCTGTCCGGGGCCAGTTTGACGGCCACGGTCAATTGGTCGGCTGCACGCGCCAAATCTCCGCTTTCGAGGAGTGCGCGCCCGAGTGCAACGTGGGTGGCGAAGTCGCCGGGGTCGGCTTGGACTGCGCGCTCGGCGAACTGTGTGGAGGCTGCTGCGTCCCCGTTCTTCAGGTAGATGGCAGCCAAACCCACCAGGGCCGGGATGTGCGAGGGGACCAGCTCCAAAGCTTTCTTGATTTCGCCGATGCCGCGCTCCGGGGACTGCTGCATCAGAAACGCGCCGAAACGGAAGTGGATGTCGGGTTGTGCCGGATAGGCCGCGACGAGTTCCTCGAACTTTGCTGTGGCGTTCTTCGGATCAAGTTCCATGGCGGCACCCATGGCATCGCCGACCTTGGCGACCATTTCGCGGTCCGCCTCGGGAACCTCCGGTGGGAGCCATTGCTTGCGCAGGCCCGCAATGCCCGCCGCAACGCTGATCTGGGGCGTCAGGCGGTCCATGCGTGTCAGTTCCGTCAGGGTGACGATGGCTTTTTCAAAGACGCCGGTCTTGGTCAGGGCAAGTGCGAGATGGAGGCGCGCCGTTTTTGCCAGTTCGGGAGGGGCGTCGAATTTCAATTGTTCGGCGCGGAGCAGGGCACCCCGGGTCGCGGTGTAGTTGTGGAGCCCGTATTCGCACAGCCCGAGCATGATCCATGCCGGTGCGACTTCGGGTTGGAGCGCGGTTAGACGCTGGAATGCTGCGCTGCATTCGGGAAACTGGTCCCGGTCGTAGGCGATGGACCCGAGGTTCCACCAGCCCTCGTCCCAAGCGGGACGCAATTTCAAAGCCTTTTGGTAGGCGGTTTCGGCGTCATCGAGCTTCCCCGCATCGCGCAATGCTGCTGCCTGTTTGGACAGAGTGTCGAACGTGGAGACTTGCGGCCCAGGCTTCGGAGCTTGCGCCAACAGGATGCTTGCCGAGAGAATCAGCGCTGGAATGAGTGCCTGCATGTGTCGGAGTGATTCTATCGTGCCGATTCCGGTACCTTGGAACGCCGAAAAGGGTGCCCCGGTAAGGGCACCCCTTTTTCGGTGGAATGGACAGCAGCGGCTAGAAGTAGAACTTGACCGCCAGTTGGACCACGCGGTGACCCTGTTTCTCGGTAACGGTGCCGAAGAGCGGGGAATTGACCTTGCCCGTCGTACCGTCGAAGCCGAGGTTGAGGTTGCCGCCGTTGAACGACCACAGCGGGTGGTTCAGGAAGTTGTATGCGTTCAAGCGGAGCTGCAACTTCTTATTTTCGCCGAACTGGATGTTCTTGAAGAGACCCAGGTCGGCGTTGAAGAAGGCAGGTCCGTAGATTGCGGGCAACACGCTCGGGCCGTTTTGCCCAACCTTGGTGGGGATGGCGAAACAGCTCGGGTTGATGTACTGGTTCTTGCCTAGACCCTTGGAAGGATCGCAGGTCAGGATGGGATTCAGCTGGATGCCCGTGGTTCCAAGAATCGAGGCATTGCTCACGTTGAACTGCGTGCCGGGAATCTTGTAGCCATTGAGGTTCATGCCGAAGTTCTGGCCCTGGAACCCGGTGAGGTTCGGGCCGCTTTCCCACTGCGCGATGCCGGAGAGCTGCCAGCCGTTGGTCACATAGCCAAGAGCCTTGCTCCGAACTGGATTTCCCAGTTCGATGGAATAGGCCGCGTTGAAGATGTGCGTGCGGTTGGTGTTTTGGACGCCGTAGTTGTTGGCGAGGTTGAACGAATCGAGGGACGGATTCACGATGCCCATTGCCTTGCCCAACGTGTAGTTCATGTTGATGACATAGCGGCCCTTGGTGCGGACCCACGTCGCTTGCAGAGCATTGTAGTTGGAATACGTGCCGTTGGTGGCGAGTCCGAGGTCGGAGAATCCCTTGAGCGGACGGAAATCGTTCGCGGTCAGGCTGTTCGGATCGACACCGCCGTTCTTGGAGGAGTACAGTGCCCCCACCGGGACGAGGTTGATGTTGCTGCCCGCGCCCGAGGAGTAGGCCAAATCGCGGCTGCGGTTGCCGACGTACGCCACTTCGAGCAAGCTCGACCACGGAGTGCGCTGGGCCACCGTGAAGCTGTAGCTGTCGGTGTAGGGCTGTTTGTTGTCCTTGGAGTCGACGGCAGCAGGGGAAAGCGCTGCCTTGTCGAAGGCAAGGGAGTCCAGTTGTCGTGCCAGCAGCGGTCCGCCGCCTACACCTTGGTTGTTGCCGAGCGAAACGCTTTGGACGCCTGCCGAAACGTCGAGGCCACTGGTGAACTGGCCGGAGTGGAAGTAGAAACGGCCCCAGCCGCCTCGCAGGACGGTTTTGCCGGTGCCGAACAGGTCATAGGCAAAGCCGACGCGGGGTTGTACGAACGGCGAATGGGTCGGGAAGCCGGTCAAGGGCACCGAGGCGTCCCGTTTGTGCCACTGGAAGCCGCAATAGTCGGTCGGGGCGCAGGTCGATTTGTACTTCGAGTAGTCGAAGATCGAGTACCCGGCACCGGTACGGTCGGTCCAAGGCGTGAAGTAGGTGAGCCGGAGTCCGAGATCCAGTGTGAGGCGCTTGCTGACCTTCCACGAATCCTGAGCGAAACCTTCCCATGTTGAGTAGGAAATGTCGTTGATCCGGTTGAAGGTGGTTTCGGAGTAGCCGTTGAGGTTGCCCATCACGAGATCGGCGTATTCGTTGCCGAGCGTGTTGGAGTTTCCGTTCCAGACCTGCAGTTGGCCGTTGGTGTTGTTGTTGGCTGGCTGCGAGTTGCGGATCCATTCCCAGAACGCGCCCGCCTTGATGGTGTGCTTGCCCCAAACTTTGGACACGGTGTCGCTGAAGCTGGGGAGCCACTTGTCGGC
>CAITMP010000411.1 GCA_903893525.1 uncultured Acidobacteriia bacterium
AGCCGGTGTCCAGGGAATCACCACCCGCGTGATCCAGTTGGGCGTCAAGCTCAACTTCTGAGGAATAAGCGGACGACCTGGCCGCGAACCGGTTCCTCCCTCACTTGGAGCCATGCAACGCGCGGCCCGTCCGCTTTTGACGCAGCCAGTCGAACCCAAAAGGGCCGGACAGCCGAAGGGCAATCCGGCCCTTTTTCATTTCCTCGGAGACTGAAACCGGCTGGGGTGAAAACGCGGGATCTGCATCAAAACTCGGATAAGCTGGACCACATCCCGTTCAGGAGCAGTCATGCAGAACTTTGTCATTTCGGTCGTAGCGCTTCTTTTCCTGGCCTGCCAGCCCCTGTTCGGACAGGATTATTCCGGTGCATGGCAGGGCACCCTCCAAGCAGGTAAGGAGCTCAGGATCATCCTGAAAATAACCAAGACAGACGGCGGAGCCCTCAAAGCGCTCTTCTACAGCATCGACCAGACGGGCCAGGCCTTCCCCACAACCGGCGTCACCACACAGGGATCGACACTCAAGGTCACAGTGCCCTCAATAGGGGGAACCTTCGAAGGCAAACTTGGGCCCGAAGGGGATGCGCTAGCCGGTACTTGGACCCAGGGCCCCTCGCCGATGGCGCTCAACCTGAAGCGGGCCACTCCTGAAACGGCATGGACCATTCCCGAGCCTCCGGCGAAGCTGAAGCCGATGCGGGCCGATATCGACCCCGTATTCGAAGTGGCCACCATCAAGCCCAGCCGTCCCGAAGCTCAGGGTAAGGGCATCCGTGTCAATGGAATTCATTTCTCCACCATCAATATTTCCGTGAACGACCTGATCGGTTTCGCATACGGAGTCCACCCGCGCCAGATCTCCGGCGGACCTGCATGGCTCGCCTCGGACCGGTTCGATATCGACGCCAAGCCGGACGGCGAGGGCCAACCCAACGACCGCCAGTTGAAGATCATGGTCCAAAAGCTGCTCGCCGACCGCTTCAAACTGGCCTTCCGCAAGGAGAAGAAAGAGTTGTCCGTCTATGCCCTAGTCGTTGGAAAGAGCGGCTCAAAGCTGACACCCAACGAGAGCGACCCCAACGGACTCCCAGGGCTCGGCTTCCGCGCGCTCGGTTCCATGATCGTGCGCAATGCCAGCATGGCGGACTTCGCCAGCACCATGCAGGGCACTGTCTTGGACCGTCCTGTTGTCGACCAGACCTCACTGCCGGGCCGATACGACTTCACTCTCAACTGGACACCAGACGAATTCCAATTTTCGAGCCTCGGCGTCAAGGTGCCCCCGGTCCCGGAGAACGCACCGAATCCCGACCTGTTCACCGCCATCCAGCAGCAGCTCGGGCTCAAGTTCGAGTCCAGCAAGCTGCCTGCCGAGATTTTTGTCATCGAGCGCGCTGAAAAACCGGAAGCAAACTAGGAAATGTCTCTCGACCAAAATTTGACCAGTGTCTAAAAAGAGAGCTATTCTAAGAAGATGGAGCCGGATCTAGAACAGCATCTCCGCGACAGCGGTATCCGTCGCACAGCTCAGCGATACGGCATCTTGGAATATCTGTGCCAGTCAGCGGTCCACGCGACGGCGGATGAGATCTTTGCAGCCCTGAATGGCCGGTTCCCACTCGTTTCCCGTGCGACCGTTTACAACACCCTGCGGGACCTGACACGGGCCGGATTGGTACGTGAACTACCGTGGGAAGGCAAAGCCGCCCGCTATGATGCCAACCTCCATCGCCACCACCATTTCGTTTGCGATGGCTGTGGCGTGGTCGAGGATGTTCCCTGGTTCGACATTCCGGCACAAACGGACCGCGAAACAGGCGATGGACGGGTTGTCCGGGCCTACGAAGTAACTCTGCGTGGCAACTGCGCCAAGTGCGCCGTCAACTAGCACGATCCGAGCGCGTCCAGCCGCTCAAGCGCACTCGACAACATGGGACCCGAAATCTCCTGAATAACCGGGATCCTGATTCTGGTGTGCGAATACACGAACTTGGCCCGCACCTGATCCACCCGGTAGCGGCCTGACGTAGCATAGCCAAGGAACAGGTCAATGTTCACATCCAGAAAACTGAGGCTATCCGCAGCTTGGACCTTGTCGGCTTCCGGCCATCCACCGAATTCGTGGACACGGATGAGTGATTCGACCTCGGAAATGAGCGATTCTCCGGCATTCCTGGATCGCAACCATTCCCCCACGATCCGGGCACTGCGGTTGGAGTGCGCCACGTAGTAGCGGTAGTCCTCGTCGCCATTCCAAACAGGCTGGTCTGGGCCGGGAAACGCCCGTTCCATGTCATGGGTGAGTGTGGCCAGACGGGTGGATTCTGGGGAGCCGGGGGCGATCCTATCCAGCCACTCCAAGGAATTCACCATGTGGAGGCTGTTGTGTTTGTAATTTTCAAGCACCCAGTTTGTGGCGGGTAGGATAAGGGGGTGGTCCAAAGACCATTCTATTCGGCGCCACTGAATTCGACAACCACCAGTGTGAGATCGTCGTGCTGGTCGGCGTTGCCGATAAATTCCCGGACGTTGGCCATCACTGTCCCGTACATCTCTGCACAAGTCCGCCCCCTTGCGGCCCGCACGGCGTCCCGAAGGCGCTCGATGCCAAAAAATTCGCCCTCGGGATTGGAAGCCTCGGTGACACCATCGCTATACAACACCAGTTTGTCGCCCGGCTGCAGGCGCAGGGTCTCGGTGCGGAAAGGTGTACCGTGGACCAAACCCAACGGCATCGAAGTCGCACCCAAGGCGCTTAGGCCCGATCGCGAAACGACCAAGGGCTGGCAGTGGCCCGCATTGGCATAGGTGAGGAGCCCGTCACGGTCCAGCGAGCCGTGGAAAACCGTTGCGTGGCGGGATTCCGGCCCCCGATCAGCAAGGAATTCATTAATCCGGGACAGCACGCCACCGATTCCAGACTCGGGAGCCCCGGCAAGAAACGCGCCTTGGAGGAAGCTGGCCACCAAGGCTGCGCTGACACCCTTGCCAGCGACATCCGCAATCACCATCACCCAAACATCGGGCGATGCGGGAACAAGGTCGAAGTAGTCGCCGCCCACTTCATGGCACGGGGAACTGGAGCCCTCGGCCTGGATCCAGCCCGTATTGGGAAGTTGCCGGGGTAGCAACCCTTGCTGGATGCGGCGGGCGACGGCCAATTCGTCCTCCATTTGCTGGTGGGAGCGCTCATCGGCCAGGAGCCGGGCGCTTTCGAGCACCGTGGAGGCCTCCAAGGCGAAGGCCTGCAACAACTCCCGATTCCCGTTGGCCAAGTCGACCGTCCCTGCCCTGGAATCGAGATACAGTACGCCGATGCTGGAGGACTGGTCTGTTTCTGGCTCGGGTTTGGCCGATCCACCCAGATTCACACGCACCAAAGGCAGGCAGCAGACGGAACGGAGCGCCAGATCGGCAATCGTTCCCAATGGCAGGTCCCCGGTGATGGCCACCGGATCGAACGACATGGAAAACATGTCGCGCCGAGTATCTAGAGCCTGTTGGATGAGTCGGCGGGGAATCCTCAGATCGGACTCATGTAGGCGTTCCCCGCCCCGGCTCCGGGATGCGCGCACCACAAGGTCCGGCGCATAGCCCCATTCCGGTTCGCCCAGCAGCAGGAGGAAACCACGCTCGGCCCCCGTAACCGAGATTGCCGCGTCCAGCACGGTATCCAGGACATCGGGTATCGAAAACGACGACTGGAGGGAGCGTCCGATGTCGAGAACAGCCCGGAGCTTTTCAAGACTTGTGGCCGTCGGAACAATGGTGCCAACCGGTTTTGCTGCGGGAGCAACGCTGGCGGAAGTTTCGTAGGAAAAATGCAGGCGGTAGCCATCCGGCACGCCAAACTCGATTCGATCCCCGGCCGTGAGCACGCGGCTGCCCCGAATCCGCTCCCCATTGATCCAGACACCGTGGCGGCTATCCAAATCCTCTATGACGAACTGGCCGTTGATGCGGGAAAACCGGGCATGGTCCCGCGAAACCCTGCTGTCATGGAGCACCAGTTGGCTGTCCGGGGCGCGGCCGACGTGAAAGGGAAACGGCCTGACGGCGACGGTTGTCTGGCGTCCCGCCGGATCCACCACAAGCAGTTGCGGCGCCACAGGGAACGGGATCGGGTTGTTCGGCGGGCCGCTCGGCATGTAAAGGTCAGGCCTTCCGGGGCGAACGGGCTTTCCTTGGTGCCGGATCGGACGAGGTGGAAGCCGCCGCAACCTCCACCTCGCGGGCCCGGAGCATTTGGCACTGCTCGCAATAGCCGCCGACCTCGGTGCGCGCAAGCACGATTTGGAACCCGAATTGGCTTTCAATTTGCCGCCGCAAGCGTTGGAGCGGTTCCCCGAAAAACTCCTCCACCTTGCCGCAGCCGAGGCAGATCACGTGAGCGTGTTCCTGTTTGCGGCGAGTTTCGTAGTAATGTTGCTCGCCAGCCTGGTGCATCAAGTCGAGCTCGTCCACCAGTCCGCCCTCCTTCAACAATTTCAGGGTGCGGTAAACAGTGACACGATTCAGCTTCGGGTCCAGCTCCTGGGCCATGTGGAACAGGCTTTCGGCGTCCAAGTGACGACCAGTCTTGTCGATGAGATCGAGCAGAATTTTGCGTTGCCTGGTGAGACGGACACCGCCTCGGGAGGCCCCGCCGGTCGGTATTGCGGGCTTGCCGGAAATGGTGGATGACGTAGGCATGCTCGTCTTGTATTGTAGCGTCGGCTGGACGGGTTGCCGACATGTGCGCTAACCTGATCGAAGATGTCAGCACCCCAAACTCCGGCACAACACTCATCCGGCATCCAAATGGGGCAGCGGGAAGTGTTGGCCATTGCAGCACTCCGGCGACTCACCTTCGCACAACTGGTCAGCCTGTTTGGCGATCTTGTCGCAATTTTCGGCGTCTTCAGCATCGTCTCGTTCCGGATGCATGGATCACCGGCGGAGGTTTCCGGCGTCTTGCTGGCCTACATGCTGCCGCAAGCGTTTGTGAGCTTGGTCGCGGGCGTGTTTGTGGACCGTTGGGATGTAAAACGGACGATGGTGGTCAGCGATCTGATTCGCGCGGTCCTGGTGCTCGCACTTCTGAAGGCCACAGCGCTTTGGCAGATCTACGCGGTGATGATCAGCCTGTCGGCAGTGGGAGCGTTCTTCATGCCTGCACAGGCAATTGCACTCCGGTCAGTCGTTCCCGCCGAGGGCTTGGTCGCAGCAAACGCACTGATGATGCAGACTTACCAAGTCACGCAGATCTTCACGCCGGGTATAGCGGCACTGTTGACCAAGTGGATCGGGGAGAGCGCCTGCTTCTGGCTGGATTGCGTGAGTTTCCTCTTTTCCGCCGGGATGGTAATGACATTGCCGATTGCCCGCAAGGCTGCGGGTACCGGCAAGGCGATGGGTACCGTGGTGGCCGACCTGCGCGAGGGCGTGCGGTTCATCTTCACCCACGCGACTTTGGCCTTTACAATCGTCTCCATGGCTGCGGGCCTATTTGCGGTCCGCTGCTACAGCGCATTGATTGCGGTCTACGTGCGGGACATCCTGCATGCTTCCAGCGGCCTGTTCGGCGCACTGGGCACTCTGATCGGGGTGGGGATGATCCTCGGGACCCAGGTTGTCACACGGCTATCCAAGAACCGGTCCAAGGAGCATCTGATGATGGGAGGCCTGTTCATGGTTGCGATGGGAATTTTGGTACTCGCCTTGGTCGGGACCGTGGTGACGACAGTTCTGGCCACATTGTGGATGGGCACAGGCGTGGCGCTGGTGATTATTTCGGCCCAAACCCTGATGCAGGGCCAGACCCCGATGGAGATGCTGGGGCGGGTTTCCAGCAGCTCCATGTCGGTGATGTCTTTCGCCCAAGCCGGGGGCTTGATCGTTTCGGGTTCCATCGCGCAGATGATCGGAATCCAGCGTTCGTATTTGGCCACGTCCGCGCTGCTGATGGTCATTGCCGCTGTAGGTTGGCGGGTGGTGGACAAACGCGTTGCGGACCGGGCTGCGATTAGCGCGTAGGCGCGAAGGTACTACTGCTTGGCGGCCATCTTGTCCATGAGGAGATAGCGGCCCCGGTGCTGCTCCGTTTCGACGCGGGTATCGACGTCGATCCTCAGATACTGCACCTTTTCTCCCTTGTTGACCACAGGCCACTGGGGCAGCCCGGCACCATTCGGATTCCCGGTCTTGATGAAGTTGGCGAAATAGGCCTCCATCGTATTGGAAACCTTGTGGTCGTCGGCAGTCCAGTCATAGACCTTGTTGGAGTCCAGATTCCCGAGTGCATACTCGATCTCAGCCGAGTGGACCGCCCCCTTGGGCAAGGGCCGGGGGGTTGCGGGGCCGTTTGCGCCTCCACGGACAACTCCGCCAGCTAGCCCGGCAGTCGCATTGCCCATCGCCGCCGACATTTTCGGCCGGGGGCGGGAGTAGTAATAACGATAGACAGGCTTGCCGCCCGTCTGGCCGCAGATGTCGATCCATTTCCAAGTGCTGTAGGCGATGAAGCGGTCGCTTGCAAGATCGGTCGCCGCCTGCAGAGCCTCATCGGCGTTGGATGCCGAGTATTCCTTCTGGACTTCGGCGGCGTTGTCGGGATAGAGGCGGGCGATATTCTTGGCAAGGTTTTCTGGAGTCGCCGGGTCCTGCGCCAGAACGGAACGGGCACCTTGCTCCTCGGAATTCCAGCCAGCGAGAAGCGGCACGTGGGCCTGTTTTCCGGCGGCGAAAATCGCACGGGGCTCCTCGGGGAAGAAATAGCCGTCGATTGCCAGCGGGAATCGCGGCACGCCCTGCTTGCCTGCGGCTTCCAAAAGCTGCTGGGCGGGTATTGCGCGCAACGCCGCCAGAGTCTTGGCACCAAGGGACTCGCCGAACTTGGCACCCTGCTCCTCCGCCTTTGCGAGAGCCACGGGAGCGGCGGAACCGAGCACGGAACCGCTTTCTCCGATCGCCTGGGCAATCAGGTTCTTCGACAGCGGCGATGCCATCTGGGCGCTGACGGCGTAGGATCCGGCCGATTCACCGGCAATCGTCACCTTCTTCGGGTCTCCGCCAAAGGCCGCAATGTTCTTTTGCACCCACTGCAACGCCGCATTTCCGTCCATCAGGCCATAGTTCCCGGAGGCGTGGTGCGGGGACTCCTTGGTCAATTCGGGGTGGGCCATAAAGCCGAAAACACCGAGGCGATAGCTGATCGTAACGGTAACGATGCCCTTTGCCGCCAAGCTTTCGCCGTCGTAGCGGGGCTCGGAACCGTCACCGGCCATGAATCCGCCGCCGAAGAAGTAGACCAGGACGGGAAGCTTGGCACCTGCGGATTTGGCGGGAGTCCAAACATTCAGGTAGAGGCAATCTTCGCTGACGCCATTCGAACGGAAGCCCATGTCGCCAAAGATGGGCTGCTGCTGGCAGCGGGGGCCGAATTGGGTGGCTTGGCGGACTCCTGTCCAATTCTTGACCGGGGCCGGCGGGGCCCAGCGGAGGTCGCCGACGGGCGGCGCGCCAAACGGAATGCCACGGAATTCACGCACTCCGGAGGCTTGGGGCCCCAAGCCCTCCACAATGCCATTGGCTGTCTTGACTTGGTCGGGAGCTGCCTGCGCCGAGAGCGACAAAACAAACCCAAATACTACGGGGGATAGGGCGTTACGGAATCTCATTCGATGACGATTCTATCAGGATCCAAGGCTGGCCCCCTACTAGTTCCAACGGCGGCGGATGCGCACTGTACGGTCCAAGTCGTCCTTCACCTCCAGCACTTTCAAGCGCAGGTCGGGATCGATATCCTTGCGGGAGAGGTACTCGTCCACGGCCTTTTGGGCTTCCGTGGACGAGTGCCCGGCAACGAAACTTGAGAGCCATCCATTGATAAAGAAGATCTTACGCTGCCTCTTGAGCATTTGCAGTGCATTGAGAGCCGGGGCCACGAAGGTGATGTTCAACGCTTCCTGGTTACGCGCGTTGAAGCTGCCGAGGCTGGCCGTCACGAAGTCCTCGCCCACCGCGCCGTCCTGCAAATATTCGTCAAAATACTTCTTCTTGTTCGCGGGCGTGGCAATTCCGGCCAACGCGGCATAGGCCGAACGCTTTCCATCCTCGGATTTGTCGCGGGCAAGTTCGGCATCCACCAAGGCGCCGGAATCGGCTGCACCTTGGCGAACGAGGGTGGAAATCAGGCTCCAACGGTCGCGCTGCTGCAATGGGACGCCGGAAATGGAACTTTCCCCAGCCAGCAGTCGCCGGACTTCCAACAAGCTCGGGCCTGTCGAAGCAGCAACGGCGAAGGCACGGAAGTAGGCGATGCGGAAGTCGCGCTCCGTGGCGGTCTTCATGCGGTCGGCCAACAAGCTTTCGAATTTGGCGGCAGCGGCGTCGCGTTGGGAATCCGAAAGGTAAGACCGGATGGCGGTTGCCGTGCGTCCGAGAATGCTCTGGGTGATATCCAGATCCGCCTCGCTCGGCAGACTGGCCACCGCAAGGTCCACATATGTGTCTGGTGCAAGTTCGGCCTCGCGGACCGAATCCCACAGCGCGCCCCAGCGCAGGGCCCGTTCCAGCGGATCCCGGACGGAACCCATGGATTTCTGCATCGCGGCTGCGGTCTTGGCGTCGGGCAGGAATCGCCCGTAGGCGTGGTCGCCGCTGTTGGCAAAAACGTAGTCCGGACAAGCCTTTCCAATGGCCTGGGTAACCTGGGTTTGGGCTCCGGTGAATGAAACTGGAAGCGTTGTATCGCCCAGCGCCACAGCCGTGGAGACAGGCCAGAGGCTCCCGAGGTTGAGCGAATCCTTCTGGAACAAGCGCAGGTCGGAAATTTTGCCAGCCGCGCAGGCCCATTGAACTGTCACCACAGGCATGCCGCGCTGCGTCACCCAGGCGTCCGCCCAAGGCTTCAAATCCTGCTTCGATGCGCTGGAGAAAGCCCCGATCAAATCCTGCCACGTGGCATTCGCGTACGCATGGTCTTTCAGGAAGATGCGGACGCCGTCCCGGAAGCCGGTTTCGCCCAGCTTGTAGTTCAGCACCCGCAGCAGGCTCGGGGCCTTCTGGTAAACGATGGGGCCGTAGGCGGACTTGGCGTCGGCCAGATTCCCCAGCTTCTGATAAATGGGCGAAGTGCCTGGCGTGCCGTCGATATTGTAGGCAATCGGCTTGATCGATTCGTAGAAGCGCTTCCAGACCCCGGCGGGCGGCTCCAGTTCGGCCAACGCATGGAAGGCCATGTACTGGGCGAAGCCTTCCTTCAGCCATAGGTCGTCAAACCAGCGCATCGTGACCATGTCGCCGAACCACTGGTGTGAAAGCTCGTGCAGCACCAGGACGGAGCGGCGTTGGTGGTCGGTGAGGTTGGGCGCGGCCCGAAAGAGAACGCTGTCTTCCCGAAGGAAGGTGGCGCCGGCGTGTTCCATGCCGCCGTAGGGAAAGCCCGGGATCAGGACTTGGTCATATTTCGGGAAAGGGAATGGCTGCCGGAAGAACCCGGAGAGGTAGGCGATCCCCTGGCGTGTGTATCGGGCGACTTCGGGCCACTCCTCCTTCGCCCGGGCGAGTGCTGACTTCCGCATGAACACGCGCATCGGTACGCTGGCAGATTCGCCGGAGG
>CAITMP010000412.1 GCA_903893525.1 uncultured Acidobacteriia bacterium
CAACAGGCGCGCACCTAGGCGGCGGGTCTGCCCGATCACGGCGGAGAATCCCAACGCCGCCTTGGCATACTCGCCGCCAGCCAGCAACATTTCGGCCTCCGCAAGGTCCGCCCTTGCCTTGGTGTCCGCCGAGCCCCCCAACCGGAGCTTGGCCAAAGTCTGCAGAGCCAACCGGCCTGTCCCGGCCTGGGCCTGCGCCCTCGCGAGCCCGAAGCCAAATTCCGAATTGTCGGGCTCGAAGGTCCAGAGGCTGGCGTACACTTCGGCGGCCCTTGGCCACAACCCCGCCATTTCGCGGTAGCGCGCCTCCGCCAGCAACCTTTCCGCCGTCGTGAGGCGGCCGGAGAGGTCAAACGCCAAGCGGGACTGCTCCTTGGCACGCAGCTCGTAACCTGTCTGCAACAGGGCTGTGGAAAGGTGCAAGTGGCCCATGGCGAACTTCGGATCCTTGGCCACAACCACCTCCAGCAACTTCTTGGCACCGGACGGATCCATGGCCCGCAGGCTCTCAAGCGCCTCAAAATACACGCGGCGCACCTCGGGCTGGGAGGGTACCATGGCACCGAGTGCTAGGCCAGCCCGCTGTTCCTCCGCCGAAGACAGAGTGCCAGAGCCAAAGCGCGCCCGGATTCCCGCTCCAGCCTTGGCCACCAACTCCGGCAGATCCGTCTCCGTGCCGGAGAAGACCAACGCAGCCGTGCGTTCGGGCTTTTCGGTATCCTGAACCCGGATATCCAACCGCACCTTGCCTTCAATGGAAAAATAGGAACCGCTCACCACATACACGCAATCGACCGCACGGTGGATCCGACCCAGGATCTCGTCCGAGAATCCGTTTTGGTCGGGAAGTGCGAGGTCGGCCCTAAGCCGGGCTGTAACGTCGCCGGGCAGGGTGCGCAACTTGTCGTCGGCGTCCAATTCCGTGGTCAACATTTCCGAAACCGCCCCGCCGAGCCATGCGCTTGACGGCTTTCCCGAAAGGTCGTGGAAGCTGATCACAGCCACGGTGCTGCGGGCGGGCCGGGGCAACAAGCGTGCGCGGAGGCTCCAAACGCCCGCCGATGCGACGACAAGCAGCGCTACGGCGAGCCAGATGCTCAGGGGCATCCGCAGTGCCGGGCGCATTCCCCGAATCGGTGCGCCGGGGGTGACTTGCGCGGCCTCCTCAGTTGCCCCGACAGGAGCTTCAAGATCGGCCTCAACGAGTGTCGCCGCGACCGGGGCTGCAGGGGCCGCCGCCGGATGCTCCTCGGCGACAACCTGGGCCGTGAACTGGTACCCGCGCTTGGATATGGTCCGGATCACCTCGACTCCGGGAAACCCCTCGTCGAGGGTCTTTCTCAGGATGGAGATGTTCTTGGTGAGGCTGCTTTCCTCGACAAAGGAATCCGCCCAGACTTTGTCCAGAATCTGTTGCTTCGAAACAACTTCCCCGGCGTTCTCCACCAGCAGCAGAAGTACGTCGAAGGTCTTGGGGGCCAGCGGAACCAGTTCCTCGCCCCGGAAGAGCACGCCCGTGTCCGCGCGCAACCGGAACGGCCCAAAGAGGTAGCGCGTAGGCTTGGCCGGCTGTGCCG
>CAITMP010000413.1 GCA_903893525.1 uncultured Acidobacteriia bacterium
CCCGCTGGCCACACCAGCCAGGTGCAAGGTGGTGGCGGACGTGGTCCGGCAACCGCCGGGGGTCCACCTCCCCGCGACGAATTCACTGAGGACTTCGTCACCGACATCATGCCCTACGTCGAGAAAAACTATCGGACCGTCAACGACCGCGCACACCGTGCGATCGCCGGCCTCTCCATGGGCGGCAGCCAGACGATGAACGTCGCCTTCCTGCATCTGGACAAGTTCTCCCAGATCGGCGTCTTCAGTTCCGGCATCCTGGGCGGTGGCGGGGCCGAGGCGTGGGAAAAAGCCCACCTCGCAAACCTCGACAATGCCTCCCTCAAGAAGGGTCTGAAAACGGTCTGGTTCAGCACCGGCGTGAATGACTCCCTGATCACCAACAGCAAGTCCACCGTGGAATTGCTCAACAAGCACGGCTTCCAGGCTACGTTCAAGGAAAGTCCCGGAGCCCACACCTGGATCAACTGGCGGAATTATCTGACCGAGTTCGCGCCCGGCCTTTTCCAGTAAGTGCCTTCGGGCCTGTTGTGATAATCTACGAGCGGATCGGACCGCGAACTCAATGCTAAATCATTGACCAGTCGGTCCTGTCCCTTCGTAGCCATGAAACTTCTCCGTACCTCCGCACTCCTCGCCAGCTCCCTCGCCTTCGCCCAAACCCCGGCACCGGTTGCCGCGCCGACGCCGCCACCACCCTCATTCGGATCCGTCATCCGGCCCCTGCTCCAGACCAGTTGCCAGCAGTGCCACAACGCCAAGATGAAGTCGGGGGAAGTCAACTTCGAGGTGCTGAAGTACGCCACGTCCGTTGGACCGCAAGCGGCGGTTTGGGAGAAGACAGCCTTCGTCCTCAAATCCGGCCAGATGCCGCCCCAGGGTGCGCCCGCGGCCGATGCCGATTCGGTGAAATCCGCCGTAGCGTTCCTGGAGGAGCAACTCGCCAAGGCCAAGACCGCAGCCGCTCCGAAGGCCGATCCGCCCACCACGGAATGGCTCACGTGGCAGGGCGACGCCGAGCGCACCGGCTGGGCGCGCGCTGAAAAGACGCTCTCCAAGGACAATGTCGGCAAGCTGAACCTCCTGTGGAAGACCCAGACCGACGCTGCAGTCACACGAATCAACGGCTATTCCACGCTGACTGACCCCCTCGTGGTGGAAAATGTCCCCACCAAGAACGGCCCGAAGAAGGTCGTGTATACAGCCAGCGGCGATGACAATATCTACGCCCTCGACGCCGATACCGGCACTATCCTCTGGGAGCGCAAATTTCCCAACCCGGCCAAACCACCGGAGGCCGCAACCGGCAACTGCCCCAACAATCTGAACGCCACCCCAACCATTGACAAAAAAACCGGCATCCTCTACGTCCTGAATACCGACGGCAAACTGCGGGGATTGGGGATCGCCGATGGTGACGACCGCATGCCGCCGACCACGCTCGTTCCCCCCTACACCCGGAACTGGAGCCTCATGCAGGCTGGCGATTTGGTGTACGCCCAGACGTCCCGGGGCTGCGCGGGTGCCATGTCCAGCATCGTGGCGATGGATGTGAGGAACACCGCCCATCCTGTCTACCGCTTTTTCCCCTCCACGGGCAAGGGCTCGGGACCTTGGGGACGCGGCGGAATCGTGAAAACTCCTTACGGCGTGGTCACACAGACAGCCGATGGCGTCTACGATCCCGCCAGCGGCCGTTTCGGCAACACATTTCTAGGGCTTTCCAACGACCTTCGCCTGACCGACTCCTACACTCCGGCCAACGAGGACTATCTCAACCGCAAGGATTTCGACCTCGGAGCCTCCAGCCCCACCGTCTTCCAATACGAGAAGTGGACGTTGATCGCCGCGGCCGCCAAGGAAGGCGTTGTCTACCTGCTGGATGCTGCCGATCTAGGCGGCGCGGACCACCGCAAGCCGTTGTACGTGTCCCCCAGATACGGAAACGACGCCCTGACCTTCGGTTTTACCGGTGTCTGGGGCTCCGTCTCCACTTGGGTCGATGCCAAAGGCCAGCGATGGGTGCTGGTTCCCATGGAAGGTCCGGCGGCCAAGGACACCGTGGCGTCGTTCAAATACCAGAACGGGCCGACGGTGAACGGCAGCGTGATGGCCTTCAAGGTGCGTACGGAAAAGGGCAAACCAGTTCTCGATCCGGTGTGGATTTCCCACGATCTCGATTTGCCCGGCATGCCCGTGGCGGCAAACGGCGTGGTCTATGCCGTGGCGACGGGTGACCGCGCCCGCGATGTGTTGCGCGGGATTCCGGGTTCAGGCCGAGGTGGTCCGGGTGCGCCAGGAGGTCCGGGGCGCGGCGGTCCGGGAGGTCCCGGTCGTGGATTCGCAGGTGGCGGCCGGGGTGGCCCGACAAATGAAGTCGCAGTGGGCGAGCCCGG
>CAITMP010000414.1 GCA_903893525.1 uncultured Acidobacteriia bacterium
CTGGCCGGATACGAACGGGTAAATGCAGGACCGGCGTCGCCCGTGACGTTCACCAGTTTTCCGCCCTCCTGGTGGAAAAGAAGCAATGGCTCGGCGTACTTCACCTGGGCCGAGTAGTTCTCGATCATGTCGTCGGGATGGCCGTTTGCCAGGATCAGGTCGATGGAACCGTCGTTGTCGTAGTCGAAGAACTTCAGCCCCCAACCGCTCAGGAGTCTCGTCGCCTGGGCGATATTATTGGCGTGTGCGACGTCCCGGAACGTCTCGTCCTTGTTGTTGCGGTAAAGCGAGAACATCTCCTGGTCCACATTGGCGACGAACAGATCCTGGTAGCCGGTGTTGAAAACATCCGCCGCGTCCACGCCCATGCCGGAACGCGCACGCCCACCTTCGCTGTAGCCCACTTCGGCGGCGAGCGCGGTTTCCTCGAACTGCCAGCGGCCGTTCTTGTCCTTGCCGCGGTTGATGAAGAGAAAGTTCTGGACGGTGTCGTTGGCGACGAACAGATCCATCAGGCCGTCGTTGTTGACGTCGGTCGCGACGACCCCCAGGCCCTTGCCCATGGCCTTGGCTATGTCGGTGCCCGTGCGGACTTCCGTAAAAGTGCCGTCGCCGTTGTTGTGGTACAGGAAACTGGCTGTACCCCGGAAGACGCGCGGGATGCAATAGTACTGGCGACCGAGCTTGTTGTCGCCGCAGGAAAGGTGGTCGGGCTTGCCGTTCGAATCCACGCCGCCGTAGTCCACAAAGCTGCAGAGGAAGAGGTCGAGCTTGCCGTCGTTGTCGTAGTCGAACCACACCGCCGAGGTTGTCCAGCCTTGGGTTTTCAGGCCGGCTTTGGCGGTTACGTCAGTGAACGTGCCGTCGCGGTTGTTCTTGTAGAGGGTGCAGTTGCCGTAGGCGGTGACGAAGATGTCGGGCCAGCCGTCGTTGTCGTAGTCGCCGACCGCCACGCCTTGGCCAAAGGAGAGCCCGCCGCCGACTCCCGCTTTCTCGGTCACATCGGTAAATGTGCCGTCGCGGTTGTTCTTGTAGAGCGCGTTGCGCAGGGGCTTGGCTGGTTTGAAGAAATCCGAAGGGCCGCTGTTGACGAGGAAGATATCCATCCAGCCGTCGTTGTCGTAGTCGAGGAATGCGCAGCCGGGTCCGAGGGTTTCGGGGAGGAATCGCCCGGGGGACATGGCGTTGTCGTGAACCCACTGGATGCCGCTGACGGAGGCCGGGACTTCGTCAAAAAGCGGGGACGGTTGGGCTGCAGGGAGGCCCGAAATGCCCGCGGCACCCGCAGCACCGGCGAGTTTCAGGAGTTGGCGTCTATTCAAGGCTTCTTGTCTCCGGCAACCGGGCGGACACCCGGTTGTTTTTCCTGCGCCTCGGCATTGAGTTGGCGGATGATGGCCCGCTCCTTGTCGCCATCCTCCTTGCGTCGGAGGCGGTAGTAGACGGTGGCGAGGGTGACATGGGCCTCCAGGAAGTTGGGGGTTTCCCGGATCATGGCTTCCAATGACGCTCGGGCCTCCTCGACCTTGCCCTCGGCGAAATCGAGCGACGCGAGCTGGTAGCGGACGCCCAAGTCGCCGGGACGGACGAGCAGTGCCTTGTGCAGGTACTTGCCGGCGTCGGCGTTGTTCTGGTCCATGCGGGCGAGCGCACCTAGCTGCAAATTGGCCGCGAAGTCGTTGGGATTGCGTTCCAGGGCTTGGCGGAAGGCTTCAGCCGCGCCTTTTTGATCTCCGGTTCTCAGGAGTGCGAGGCCGTGGAAGGAGTGGACGTCGGGCAGCTCCGGGTTGAGCTTCACGGCTTGTTCCATGTCAGACAGGGCACCGGCAAAATCCCCGGAGTTGAGTCGGGTGGTGGCCATGAGGAGGCGCACCTCGGCGGATTCGCCACGGCTGCGGATCAGCTTTTCGATCAATAACTGGCCGCGCTCGGTCTGGTTGTCGCGGACCATAGCCGTGCCAAGCGCGTAGAGGACCGCCGGGTTCTCCGGCTTGCCTCCGGAAAATGGGGTAAGGAGCGCAATAACATCCTGGTTACGGCCCATGGCGAGCCAGCAATCACCCAGCAGCAGGGCTGGCTGGAGTTCCGTCGGCATGGCCTTGTGGACCTTTTCAAATACCGGTGCCGCACCGTCCAAATCCCCGGATTTGTAGTAGGCCAATGCCATGTTGAGCTGCACCGGGATGTTTTCCGGCTGGGATTTCAGCGCGGTGCGGTACTGCGCGATGGCGTCCTCGTAGCGCCCAACGCGGGCATACGCGGCACCGAGATTGGAGACCACCATCGGGTTGGCGGGGCGCGACTTCAGGTAGGTCTCGTAACCCGCGATCGCTTTTTCGATTTGACCGGCTTGGTGGGCAGCCATCGCTTGGCGTAGGGCATCCTCGGGCGTTGGAGGGGATGCCGTTTGGGCGTACAGGTACGCTCCAGTTGCCAAGAGTGCGGCAATTCCGACGATGCTGGGTTGCTTCCCAAGTCTCATTGCTTCCCGAGTCATTTTGCGGCGATTTTGACTTCGAAGGTCGATTCGGCTGATTCCGGGGCCTGCTTGGCGGTTACCCGGAGCATGTAGCTGCCTGGGGGGATCGACCCTGCGGGGATGGTCATCACATAGGGAATTTTACCCTGCGCGTCGGCGGGAGGGAGCGGAAGGGGCACTTTCGCCAACGATTTTCCGGCTTGGGTGAACTCGGCCTCGACGGTGGCCGGGGCTTTCGACGAACGGTTCGGGTAAACGGTGAAGAATAGCCGCAGGGCCGCACCCGGCGTGGCGATGACGGTGTTGCCCAAAGTCGGCGTGATGGAGCCCCCCTGGAACTGGAAAATCTCCGCAGGGTCGAGATCCTTGGCGGCGGGGGTATAGGAACGCACCAGGACCGGAGCGGAAACCGCCAACCCGACCTGCGACGCGGCCACGGAAAACTCGGATCTGCGCAGACCCGTTTTGCCGCTTTCGCGGTCCATCACAGCCGTTTCGAGTGTGTATTTTCCGGGCGGGAGGTAGAACGTTGTCTTCTCAATGAAATTTCCGGCCTTGGCTTGTTCGGGCGTCACGCGGAGGGAGCGGTCGCGACTCAGTTTTCGGACCACTTCGCCCTTTTCGTCCTTGACCAGGCTGGCGAGGGAACAATGGACGCCCATCGGGGGATTTCCATCGGCCGCCTTCGTTTGCAGAGCCCTCAGGGGAACCTCCACCAACAAAGCGATGGAGGCACCCTCCACACCCGCCTGCAATTGAACCGCACCCGCTTGGAATTCGACGTCCGAAGAGAGTTTGCCGTCCGAGATGGTCTTGTAGAGCGGAACCTCGAAGGGCTCCATTTCCGGCGCATGTCCGGCGGTAGGCGGGAAGGCGAAATAACCGGTACGGGCGTGGACCACAGCGTCCTTGCGCGATACCGACGCGCTCAATTTCCGGAACGACCCATCGTAATTTTGGATGCCGGGGTTGAATGTGACCTCGTAGTAGCTGGAGATTTCCTCGGCGACGCGATGGACGGGTGCCCGCAGATCATTGCTGTCGCCGATCAGGAATCCGCCGGTGGATTCGGCCAGTTCGCGAACGCGCAGCTGGGTATTGGCCCGTCCGGCGTTTTCGGCATTGTCGGCAGCCATCATCTCGTTCTTGGTGGCACCCCCCTCGCGCCGCATCATGGTGGTGGCGCTGGCGTTGGCGGCGTTGTTCAGTTGCGACGTCGCACCCTGGTTGTTGGATGCACCCACGCCCCGCGAATCCACAGAGTAGAACGTTACGTTGGAACGGTTGGCGAGACCCACTAGATTCTCGAACATTTGGTTCAACTCCGGTCCCAGGTAAAGGCCTCCGGTGAAGTAGAGCACGGATTTGCGGCCCGGCATCGGGGCCAGACCCTGGACCATCTGCTTCAGAGCGGCGAGCGAGAGCCGAGTGCCGGAGGAAACCGCCTGTTGGTCCATGCGCAGGATGTCGAGCATGATCTGGGCTAGCGCCACCTTGCCGGGGTCCATGCCGGGTCCGAGGGGCTGGTTTGCGGCCGTCGCGGTTGCGCTCAGGATATTCGAGTCATTGCCCACGGCGTCGCCTCCCAGTTGCCGCTTGAGTTCGGAGAGGATATTGTCGGATTCCTGGACCATCTTCGGCGCGGATGTGCCGGCGGTGGCCTTGTCGATTGCGGTGGCAAGTGCCGTCTTGTCGGTTGTGAAAGGCTGCAGGACGAGCAGCCGGGTGTTGATTGCGACAACGGAATAGAAAACGTTCGGTCCCTGTTCGGACTTGACGAGATCGAGTGCGGCGGAGCGTGCGAGCTTGCGTTCATCGGGTCCGCCGAGGGGCTCGAAGGCCAGCGTGACGAGCCGGAGCTGCCTGAGGGCGTCGAGTTTGCCGGTGGTAGTCGCGGTGGATGATGTGGTGGTGGAACTCGAGATTGCCTCGGAGCCTTGAACCAGGCGGAACGAAAGCAGCGTTTGCTTGGCCCCGTTTTCGGTGACGGTCAGCTCCTCCCGTTTCAGGTCGGTGATCGGTTTGCCCTTCTTGTCCCGAACCACAAGATCCAGCACGACTTGGTCGACGTTGGTGCGGATGGTCGGGGTCTGGCCCGAAAGGAGGGCGGTGAACAGTGCC
>CAITMP010000415.1 GCA_903893525.1 uncultured Acidobacteriia bacterium
CTTGATGTGGACCCGCTCATCCGCCACATTCGTGGCCACAAGATGGCGCGTGGTGGCGTCGAGGCCGCCGTGTGGGACCTCCAGGCTCGTCGCAACGGCAATCCCCTGTGGAAGGAAATTGGCGGTGGTGCCCGTCGGGAGATTCCTTGCGGTGTCTCCATCGGCATTCAAGACACCATTGAGCAACTCCTCGAGAAGATATCGACGGAGCTCGCGGCCGGCTACCAGCGGATCAAAATGAAAATCAAGCCCGGCTGGGACATTGAGGCCGTCGCCAAGGTGCGCGAATCTTTCCCCACCGTCCGCTTGATGGCCGATGCCAATTCGGCCTACACTCTTGCCGATGCCGACCGGTTGCGCCAGCTTGACGAGTTCATGCTCATGATGATCGAGCAGCCGTTGGCACACGACGACATCATCGACCATGCGCAGTTGCAGCCCCGGTTGGAAACACCGATTTGCTTGGATGAGTCCATCCGCTCGGCCCACCATGCCGAACAGGCCATCCGCCTGCGCGCCGGACGGATTATCAACATCAAGCTGGGGCGCGTCGGCGGTTTCGGCGAAGCCATCCGACTCCATGATGTCTGCCAGAAGGCGGGAATTCCGGTCTGGTGCGGCGGGATGCTCGAAGCCGGGATTGGACGGGCGCACAACATCGCGCTCGCGACTTTGCCGAATTTCACTTTGCCGGGCGATGTTTCCGCCAGCAAGCGCTATTGGAAGCGGGACATTATTGTCCCGGAGGTGGAAACCACGGCCCAGGGCACCATCGCTGTTCGGGATGGCGTTGGTTTCGGCTACGAGATCGACCGCGACTATTTGGATCACGTGACCGTCAGAACCGAAACCATTGTGCCGAAAGCGGCGGCATGAGCGCCGGGAAGACCTCGAACGCCCTCCTCTACCTCCTGATTGCCGTGATGATGTTGTGCTGGTCGGGCAACTATATTGCCGCCCGGATTGTGTTCCGCGAGGTGCCGGCCGAGATTGTGATTTGCATTCGAACCTTGGTCTCGGCGGTGTTGATCGTGCCAATTTTCTGGTACCAGTCGCGAGGCCGCAAGATTGAGGCTACTCCCCGCGATTTGTGCCTGCTCGCGGTTCTCGGTGTCGGCGGCATCACGCTGAACCAGCTGTTCTGGACGCTGGGGGTGGCCAGGACGACTGTGCTGCACTCGTCCATGATCATGGCAACGACGCCGTTGTGGGTTGTTGGGATGGCGGCTGCAATGCGCTTGGAGCCGATCAACCGGGTTCGCCTGCTGGGAATTGGAATAGCGCTGGTTGGGGTCGTCTCGCTGCAGTTCATCCGCACGCGCGCCGTCGCCGGACAGCAACAGCCAACGCTGCTGGGCGATTTCCTGATTCTGGGCTGTGCGATCCCCTTGGCCGCGATGACAGTCTTCGGAAAGCGGCACAAGCCGAAATTGGGCGGTATCGCCGTGAATGCGATGGGCTACGTAGGCGGCTCGGTGCTGCTGGCACCACTTCTGTGGTGGGCTGGCCGAAACTTTGACTTTTCGAAGCTTTCACCCGGAGCTTGGTTTGGCATGTTCTACATGGGGGCGTTTTCGTCGGTGACTGGATATTTGATTTACTACTACGTTCTCGCCCGGATTCCCGCCTCGCGCGTGGGCGCATTCCAGTACCTGCAGCCGGTGATCGCCACCGCGCTCGCGTTTTTTATCCTCGGCGAGCGCGTCGGGGAGGGGGCTTTGGCGGCCGGGGGGATGGTTTTCGCCGGAATTTTCGTCACGGAGCGGTTCTCTTGAGCGATTTCGGACGTTTGATCCGCACCAACCCGAACTATCGCAGGACTTGGACAGGGCAGGTGGTCAGCGAGATCGGGGACCACTTCAACAACATCGCCGTTATGAGTCTGGCGATGGAACGGGGCAACGCCGGGTTGGTGGTCACCGGGGTCTTTCTCTCGCGGGCGGTGGCGATGCTGGGTGCCGGTCCTATCGCGGGTGTGCTTTTGGACCGGTTGGACAGGCGCAGGGTCATGATCGCCAGCGATTTGGTGCGGGCCGTGATCGCCTTGAGCTTCATTTTTTGCGTGGACTACAAGTCGAATTGGCTGCTTTTCGGGCTTAGCGCCGTATTGATGTTCGCATCGCCCTTTTTCTCAGGGGGCCGTGCGGCGGTGTTGCCGAGCATTGCCACGGCGGATGAACTCCACACCGCTGGTACGATGACCCAGACCACGTCGTGGGCTAGCCTTACCGTCGGTGCCTTCCTGGGGGCCGTGGTGGTGAAGTCCGGTTTCGCAATTGCCTTTGGATTCAACGCCTTGTCATTCCTGGTGTCGGCTGCCTGCATTGCACGGCTGCATCACGCGGATGGCAGGGGATTCCGTGTCCTGCAATCGGCATCGAAGCGGTCGAAGACGGGATTCCGCCAATTCCGCGATGGCTTGGCATATATGCGCTCAACACCCTTGCTTTCGGGCGTGTCGGTGGTAACAATAGGTTGGGCTGCGGGCGGGGGCGCCGCGCAAATTCTCTTCAGCTTGTTCGGCGAGAAGGTTTTCAAGGCCGGTCCCTATGGCATTGGTCTGATTTGGGGTTGCGCGGGGATCGGGTTGTTGTGCGGCGGAGCGGTGGGTTACCAGCTCGGGAAGCGCCTCAATTTTGTCCAGTACAAGCGGACGATCGCCATTGTGTACGTGATCCACGGCGGGGCGTATGTGCTGTTCAGCCAAATGCCGACGATGGCCTGGGCTTGTGTTTTCATCGCGGTTTCGCGGGCGGCGGTCGCGGTGAGTTCGGTGTTGAACTACACGCAGTTGATGCGGCACGTGGAGGACCGGTTCCGCGGTCGTGTTTTCGCCACGCTTGAGTCCCTTACCTGGTCCACAATGATGATTTCCATGATGGCGACAGGTGCGGTGTCGGTCTCGTGGAATCCGCGCACCATCGGCATGGTTTCCGGTATCGTTAGCTCCATGACGGCGTTGGTATGGACTTGGCTGAACATCAGCGGCAGGCTGCCGGAACCGCCGGAGGTGGGGGAATTGGCACTTCAGGAGGCTGAGTCGGTTCATGCAATCGCTTGAGGGCAAGGTAGTTCTGGTGACGGGCGCAGCCAAGCGGATCGGGCGGTCCATAGCACTGGCGTTGGCTGCCGAAGGCGCTAGCGTTGCCATCCACTACGGCGAATCGGAGGCCGAGGCCCGTCGCACCGCGTCGGAGTGCGGCGCCGCGCCGGTGTTTCAGGCCAACTTGGAGTCCGTCGCGGAGATTCGATCCATGTTCGACCGCGTCGCTGACCATTTTGGCCGCTTGGACGGGTTGGTGAACAACGCAGCGCGGTTCACCAGGTTCGATCCTCTGGATATTGAAGAGTCGGACTGGGATTTCATCCATTCGGTCAACCTCAAGTCCGTATTCTTCTCCTGCCAGGCTGCGGCGCGAATCATGCTGCCTACGGGGAATGGGCGGATCGTAAACATTGCGTCCCTGGGCGCGATCCGGCCCTGGCAGGAACACGCGCATTACTGTGCGTCGAAGGCTGGGGTGGTGATGCTGACCCGGGCGTTGTCGCGTGCATGGGCACCGAAGATCTCTGTGAATGCGGTAGCCCCTGGTGTGATTCCGTTTGGGGGCACCGACGACCGGATTGAAA
>CAITMP010000416.1 GCA_903893525.1 uncultured Acidobacteriia bacterium
CTTTCAGGAATCCGGGTGGCCCGCCCCGATGCTGGATGTAAGGCCATCCGTCACTGTTCGTCGTGGCCATGTAGAAGCTATCACGCGCGGCAATGAAGGCCGTCTCGTCCTCGGTGAACGTATCGCGTTCCGGCGCGTCGGTGATCGTCTGATGCCGACCAAAATAGTGGTCCTGGGCGGCCTGCACGTCTGGCGTGAGGGCGAGCTGCATGAATTTAGCGGCCATAATTCAAAAGATTGTGGGTTGGAAAAGGATTAAAAAACAGACGATCATTCCGGCGGTCATGCGATGGAGCGCAGGTTTCCAAACCTGCCGCATCGCGGGCCTTCAGGCGAACCGCAATGATTCGGGACGTGGCACGGCGCAGCCGACTGGAAAGTCGGCGTTACAGCAGACAGGAATGTCTGCGCTACGGCGTGAGAGTTGGTTCATTGAGAGGCGACCGGGGCGCGCGACGGGCGCACCCGACACGATTCACGATTTGGTTAGAAGACAAGCACCTGCCAACCATCGGCGAGATACTTGCGGAGGCTCAGCAGGCCCGGGGTGCCCGCCACCGCGTTGTCCCTGGCCTCAGGAATCCCGCAGGCCTTAAGACCATCGGTCGCACCGAAGGCTGACGCACAGCCACACGAGCCGGCTTTTACCGATTCCCGCACGGAATTGTAGAGCGCATTTAAGGCATTGCCCGGCTTGGTGATTTCCGCAGGCCAGCGGGTCCCTGTGCCGATGAAGTTGATTTCAACCTGATCACCCGCCTTTTGTGCCTCCTGTGCGGTGGCCAGAGCGTTGAACGCACGACCGAACGCTTCTTCACCCGCTTTGGGGTCCGATAAGATGATGACTGCCAGTTTCATGATGTGGAATCGGTATTGTTGCTGTTGTTTTCCGCTGTATGGAATCGACTTTCAGCGCCCCGGGGACCCGCCTCTCGACGGTGACCGGACACCTGGGTCAGCCGTTGGAAGATGCGACCGCCCGTGGGCCACGGGTAATGCTGCTTTGGTGTTGCCGATATGCCGTTTCGGCATACCCTCCGGAATGATCGAAAAGATCCAGGCGTTCCTGATCGTCATCGAGGAGGGAAGCGTCAATCGCGCCGCGACGCGACTGCGCATGGCGCAACCTGCGTTGAGCCGACAGATGCAGTCGCTGGAAAACGAGATTGGGGGACGCCTGCTCGAACGTCGAACCAGCGGGGTCGTGCCCACCGGTCTTGGGCACACGCTGGCCAGATCCATGAGGCCGGTCCTTTCTTCGTACGCAACTGCGCTCGCGGAAGTCCGGCGGGAGGCTCGGGGATTGCGGTCGGAGCTTCGGATCGGCTACCTGATGACTGCCGCCCAATCCCTGCTCACCCCGGCGCTCGCCCGGCTGCGGACGGTGCATCCCGATCTCAAGCTCCGTCTCCACGATTTCTCGCCCCGCGAGCAGATTGAGGCCCTGCGCGCCGGGGACCTTGATGTGGCGCTGATTGGGCAGGAGGGAGCCGTCGCCGCCCGCGATTTCCATAGCCGGAAGCTGTGCTCCCTCGGTGTCTGCGCCGCCCTCGCGCGCAGGGATGCGCTCGCCGACCGCCCCGGGATTTTCCTGAAGGAGTTGAAGAAGCACGGTTTCATCGGAATTGACGAGCAGGAGATGCCCGGACGAAACCGCTGGATGACCGCGATCTGCCGTACGGCGGGCTTCAAGCCACGGTTTGAAGCCATCACCGACGGCATCACCCACGTGCTTTCACTCGTGGCCTCGGAATCGGCCGTCACGCTCGTCCCCTCCTACCTCGCTGACTTCCCCCACCCGGACGTCGGCCTCGTCCCGGTGAAGGATGCCGCAGCGTCCTGGGACTTCATCCTGCTCTGGCAACGTGGACGCATCCCCGACGCCACCCGCGCCCTGATCGATGCCCTCACAGCTGAGGCATTGATGATGCAGGGACAACACGTTTGAGGACGGCCGGTTCGGGCAATTCACGTGTTGAAGACTATTGGGATGGAATGTTCCAGCGGTCTCCGGAATCGTGATGCCTGTCGAGCATGACCTCCTTTCCCATTCCCAGCAGTGATGTGCCTCAAGCCCGTGAGTCCGGGAATCCGCCTTGCGGCGGGAGTCCCGGCCCCCATCGGCGTCAGCCGGGCCTCGACCTGCTTCGCGCCATCGCGATTTTAATGGTGGTTTGCTATCATTCCGCTGGATTTGGTTTTGGCCTTCCCTACGAAGTGCATCGCTTCGGATGGATAGGGGTTGATCTTTTCTTTGTCCTGAGCGGGTACCTCATCGGAGGCCAGATTCTTGCCCAATGGCAAGAGCGCAATTCCTTCCGATTCGGACGCTTCTATATCCGCCGGGTGCTTCGGATTTTGCCGGCCTACCTGGTGGTGTTGGCGGTTTATTTTCTCCTGCCGTCCTGGCGGGAGAGGCCTGTCATCTCGCCGCTCTGGAAGTATCTCCTCTCGGTTCAAAACATTGGTTTGCAGTCGGGAACGGCGTTCTCTCATGCGTGGTCACTGGCGGTGGAGGACCAATTTTACC
>CAITMP010000417.1 GCA_903893525.1 uncultured Acidobacteriia bacterium
CCCGTGGACTGGTCCCAGACAGCCACCAACATCGTCGCAAGCAAGTACTTCCACGGTAAGATGGGCTCGCCCGAGCGGGAGCGCAGTGTTGCGGAATTGGTGCATCGCGTCGTCGACACCATCGCGGACTGGGGCATCGCCGACAAGTACTTCAAAACGCCCGAGGACGGGGAAAACTTCCGCAACGAACTTGCCCACTTGATGCTGCACCAGAAGGCCGCGTTCAATTCGCCGGTCTGGTTCAACGTCGGTGTCAAGGAATCCCGCGGTTACGGCTGGTTCCACGACAAGACCGAGGACCGGATCAAGAAGCTCTCGAAGGAAGTCAAGCCCCAGTGCTCGGCCTGCTTCATCGTCTCGGTGAAAGACTCGCTGGAATCCATCTTGGATCTGGCCAAGACCGAAGGCATGTTGTTCAAGTGGGGCTCGGGGACGGGTTCGAACCTCTCCGCACTGCGTGAGGAGGATGCGATTCTGTCCGGCGGCGGACGCGCATCGGGTCCGCTCTCGTTCATGAAGGGCTTCGATGCCTTTGCCGGGGTCATCAAGTCGGGCGGCAAGACCCGCCGCGCGGCCAAGATGGTGATTCTGAACGCTGAGCACCCCGACATCACCCGCTTCATCTGGTGCAAGGCGAAGGAAGAGAAGAAGGCCCACACGCTGATCGCGGCGGGTTACGATTCCTCGCTCGACGGAGATGCCTACAGCTCGATCTTCTTCCAGAACGCCAATAACTCGGTCCGTGCGACCGACGAGTTCATGGAAGCGGTGGTGGAGGACCGGGATTGGTGGACCAAGTCCGTGTTCGACGGCAAGGCCAAGGACCGGTACCGGGCACGGGACATCATGCGCGAGATCTCCGAAGCCACTTGGCAATGCGGCGATCCCGGCATGCAGTTCGACAGCACCATCAACCGCTGGCACACCTGCAAGAACACCGCCCGGATCAATGGCTCGAACCCGTGTTCGGAATACATGTTCCTGGACGATTCGGCCTGCAACCTTTCTTCCCTAAACTTGATGAAATTTCTGGGACCGAACGGGCAGTTCGACGTTCCGGCGTTCCGGCATGCGGTGGACACGCTGATCATGGCGCAGGAAATCCTAGTCGGGAACGCGGCGTATCCGACCGATAAGATTGCGGCGAATTCGCACGAGTACCGCCCGCTGGGTTTGGGCTTCGCGAATATCGGCGCGCTGCTGATGTCGTTGGGCATTCCGTATGACAGCGACCGCGGTCGCGACTGGGCTGGTGCCATTTCGGCCATCATGTGCGGTCAAGCGTACCTGACGAGCGCCCGGATTGCTGAGACAACCGGTCCATTTGCGGGCTATGCGAAGAACGCCGAGCCTTTCCTCGACGTCATCCGCATGCACCGGGATTCGGTCCACGGCATCAACCACCGCAACGTTCCGAGCGACATGTACCACAACGCGCGGAAGGTGTGGGAGGACGCGCTGGAACTGGGCCGGAAGAACGGCTACCGGAACGCTCAGATGTCGGTGATCGCGCCCACAGGCACCATCGGTTTCATGATGGATTGCGATACAACCGGTATCGAGCCGGATCTGGCGCTGGTGAAGTACAAGAAGCTGGTGGGCGGCGGCGTGATCAAGATCGTGAACAACACGGTCCCGCAGGCGCTGATCAAACTGGGCTATTCGCCGGAACAGGTGGAGACGATTGTCAGCCACATCGATTCGACGGGGACCATTGAAGGCGCGCCGGGATTGAAGCCGGAGCATCTGCCGGTGTTCGATTGCAGCTTCCGTCCGCAGAACGGGACGCGGTCGATCCACTACATGGGCCACCTGAAGATGATGGGAGCGGTGCAGCCGTTCGTTTCGGGTGCCATCTCGAAGACCATCAACATGCCGGAAGAGTGCTCGGTGGACGACATCATGGATGCGTACATCGAGAGTTGGCGGATGGGTCTGAAGGCTGTGGCGATTTACCGCGACAACTCGAAGATGGTTCAGCCGATGAGTTCGGGGTCGGGGTCGAAGGACGAGAAGGCCAAGGCGGACAAGAAGGCGGCAGGGACCGTTCCCGCGCCGGGCTTGGTTACGACGACCACGGGCGTGCAGGTTGTCCAAGCGGCTGTGGCGGAAAAGGTCGTGTTCCGGCCAATCCGCAGGAAGCTGGAGGACGAGCGGCAGTCGATCACGCACCGGTTCGCGATTGGCGGGCATGAAGGGTACATCACGGTCGGCATGTTCCCCGATGGGACGCCGGGCGAAATCTTCATCACGATGGCGAAGGAAGGGTCGACGATTTCGGGTCTGATGGATTCGTTCGCAACGTCGATCAGCTACTGCCTGCAGTATGGGGTGCCGCTGAAGTTCCTGGTGGACAAGTTCGGGCATGTGCGGTTCGAGCCGAGCGGTTGGACGGGGAACCAGCAGATTCCGTACGCGAAGTCGATTCCGGATTACATTTTCCGGTGGTTGGGTTCGAAATTCCTGGGGTCGGAATACGCGTTGGCCAATGAAGCGGGGGCGACGACGGTGCTGAGGCCGACGGAGCCGAGCGCGCAGGAATCACTGCCGTTTCCGGTCGTGGCGTCGGATGCGCCGCTTTGCGCGGAGTGCGGCGGGATGATGACGCGGAATGGCAGTTGCTACAAGTGTGAGAATTGCGGCGGGACTTCGGGCTGCAGTTAAGATGTCGGGTGTTGTTCTTCCTGTGATTGAGTAGTGCTCTTGGGGCCGCCTGTGGTTTGGGCGGCCTCTTTTTTTTGGGGGGGGAAGGAAGGGCGACGATGCGGAAGAGATTCTTCGTCTTGGATCCGGCTGAAATTGCGCGGGGCTATTTGGGATGAGAAAGTTCCTGCGACTCAGGCGAACTGGAACGGCGACCTCGGCCAGCAATGAAAATGCCCACGATTCCAGTGATACCGCCGACACCCAAAATGCTGCCGGAAATCTCGCGGCCACTATATGCTAAGGCACCACCTACAACAAGCGCCACGATTGTGATGACGAGTGCGCATGTTTGGCCGTAGCGAGCCTCGGAAAAGCTACGCATCTCGCTCCCAATCTGCGCAGCCACCACTTGTGATTCAATTGCTCGTCGGTGTTCTGCTTCCCGCTCTGCCATGGAAAATATTCGATCAGCCGACCCAGGGCAGACACGTTCGTACCGCTCGAGAAAATCCGGGTGTGCGACTGGTCCAGAGTACGACTCATACATCGCAGCCACTTGAGTATCTGAAGCGCGCACAGCCGCCCGCCGGATTCCGCCGTCCCGTCCTCGCGAATCGGGACTACGAGACTCTTTTTGACTCATGGGATTCGACTTCGGCAAATCGCTGCCGCTCGGATCCCGATGCGGCTTCAATCGAATTTACCACAACCGTCCAGTCAGACCTCAAAGCCTCACCAGCACTGATCTTGGCCAAATCCCGGCCTTGGTACTTAACTCGCAATCGAGGCCTATCGCAACGCGCGCCCAATGAGAGCGCGCTTCCAAATCCGCGCCAAAATGGTGACATCGAATCTCCTTTCTGATTTTCCTATCGGCTGAAGTCTGATGCAATTTTATGCCGAGTTGCGCTCGGCCCAGCCAGATTGGACTAAAGTATTGCGAAGTCTATGCATTGGTTATCCACTCCGTCAAGGGACGGTGCGGCACTCACACGGCAAGTATACCGTACGCTATTCCCGTGTCAATAGTTTCAGTGAAATGCCCCCATGGGCTTAGAACTCGCCAAAGCTTGTATTTTCTGTTATTTGGACGTATCACAAGTGGCTGAATGATGGACGGCAATTGTCCAAACCGACTTGCCCCTGAGTGGCTTGGGACGGCATCGGCCGTGAGGTGCTCTGTGCATTTAGGGCATACTGGAGGTCATTGAGGCTTCCCCATCTGCATGCATTCCATGTACAGAGGTCGTTTTGCTCCCTCCCCGACGGGGCCGCTGCATTTCGGTTCCCTTGTCGCCGCGCTCGCCAGCTACCTGGACGCGCGATCTCGCGGTGGCCAGTGGCTGGTGCGGATGGAGGATTTGGATCTACCCCGTTGTGTCCCGGGGGCGGATGGGGCGATCCTGCGCGTGTTGGAGGCTTTTGGTTTCGAATGGGACGGGCCAGTGGTGTACCAAAGCTCGCGCACCGGGGCCTATCGCGCTGAATTCGAAAAGCTGCGACGGGATGGGGTTGTGTATCCTTGCTCGTGTTCCCGTCGGGAGACGGGCGGCGGCGATTATCCAGGAACTTGCCGGGATGGCGTGCGGGATCCCGGTCGGCCTTTGGCGTGGCGGGTGCGGGCTGCCGAACAGGGGGATTTCGTCGTCCTGCGTTCGGACGGCTACTTTGCCTACCAGCTGGCGGTTGTAGTGGATGACGCCGCGCAGGGCATTACGGATGTGGTCCGGGGGGCAGATTTGCTGGATTCCACGCCCCGGCAGAACTGGCTGCAGTCGGCACTGGGGTATCCGTTGCCGCGATACCGGCATGTCCGGGTCGCAACCAACGCGGCGGGAGAAAAACTGAGCAAGCAGACCAATGCTCCGGCGATTGATGCGGCCCGCGCGCCGGAACTGCTAGGCAATGCGTTGGAATTTTTGGGGCTGGCGAAACCTCCCGCAGGCTTGGCCCCGGCGGAGATTTTGCGCTTTGGTCAGCGGCTCTGGAATGCCGAAACATCCGGGATGTAGCATCCGACCGCCCCGACCTCCGGCTTCGCTACGGGCTTGCCGGAAAAGACGGCGTCGATGGCATCCCGGAAGTCATGTTCCGTGACGATGCGCCGGGGCTTGCCCAAGGCGGCGTAGAAATTGTCGATGCGACCGCGGTAGGCGATGGAGCCGTCATCGCGGATCAGTACCGCTTCGGGGGTGATTATTACACCCGTCGCTGCAACCAGGGCGTGTGTGCGGTCGACAATCTTCGGATAATCGCCGTGTCCGTATTCCGCGGCGTGTTTTCGCGCGGCTTCGTCGGTCATGGTCGGATCCGTGTAGACCAGCGAACAGCTGAGGCCCCGGGCGGCGTTCTCCTCGCAGATGCGGCGGATTTCGCGCGAGTAGTAGTTGGAGATCGGGCAATCGTTGGTGACGAAGAAGACGGCCTTGGCGTGGCCCTTGTCGGCCTTGAGAGGGGTTTGGGCTGCGCCATCGACATCGTTCACCCGTATTCCCGGATGCAGGATCGCAGATAACGCCAGCAAGACCAGATGTCTCATTTCGCCTGCAATTCCCGAATTTTCTGCAGGAACGAAGGATCCTGCATGACCCGCTCGCGCGCCATTTTGTTCCGGTGCTGGAGGTAGTCCGCCTGGATGGCTTTCAGTTCCGCCGGGTCTTTGGGCACGGCAATCAGGTGGACGCTGCCCATTTCATCCTTCGATTGCTCGCCCCAAGTGACACGGATGGGTGGGCTGGAGGGATTGCGCGGGTTCTCCGGGGAATTGTCCCAGTGGATTTCGCCGTCGAGGCGCGTGCCCTTCGGCAGCGACACGGGTTTCTGGAAGAAATAGCGGTCCTGCCATGCAAAATCCCAATCCTTGATTTCGAGCAGGGTTTGCTTGTCGCCGTTTGGCAGGGTCGCGGTGAGCTTCATGTACTTCCCGATGTAGTGGGCGTGCGCGCCAACGCCGATCCCATCGACGTCTGCGGGCAGCACATAGGAATCACGGACCACATAGTCCTTCTGTCCCGCCGGGATATCCAAGCCGGAAAAGAGGGAATAGATCGGGGGGAGTTGGATCGAGGTCATCCGCCGGTCTGGTGCCTGCTTGGCGAAATAGAGGCCGATCTGCGATTTCTCCGCCTCGGGCTTGCCGTCGGGATGGAAGTGGTACTGGATGATGAGGTCGGAACCCTTGGAAACAGGCATCGCGAGGCCATCCGGGAAGAAATGCGGTTGTGCGCCGAGGGCCCAGCCGCCGAGTCCGGACGCGTTGGCCCCGGCACCCATGCCGCTGTAACCAGGCTCGGGGCCATCGCTGGGTCGGGAATGCGCCTTGCCGTCGGCATCGGAAAAATAGAGCACGTGGTGGACGACTTGGCGGGCGGTCAGGCGCATGTCGATGGCGGTAATCCACTTGTCCTCCGCCAGTCCGAGCGGGATGGCGATGTTGCGGTAGATATCCGCCCCTTCGGCCGGGACGTGGTACGCGGCCGGCATTTCCACGATTAGATCAGGTTCGCCCAAGCGCCAGCCGGAGCTGAATTTCGGGGCCTCGGGCTTGGATTTCGCATCGCCCTCCGGCATCCCGCCTTGCACCCATGTGCGGATCAGGGCGATTTCGGAGTCCTTCAGCCGTCGTTCGTCGCGGTAGCCGATGCTGACCTGTTCGGCCTTCCACGGCGGCATCTGCTTGGACGCGGTGACGGCGGCGATCAGCTTGCCCTTTTTGGCGACGTCCTGGTAGGAAAGCAGGGAGAATGGCGCGGCTTCGCCGGGTCGGTGGCATTCGGCGCAGTTTTTGTAGACGATGGGCGCGATATCCCTGTTGAAGGTCGGGGCGGCTGTCTGCGCGGAAAGCAGAAGGGGGAAGATCAGACCGGCGCTGATGGATCGCATATTGGTTAAAAAGCCTTGTTTAGGAGAGTTTGTTTAAAAAACGAAGGCCAGCCCGCCACGAACGCTACGGGGTGTATTCACGAGCAGGAGTTGGTGTCCGCCGGTCAGGGTCAGGGGGAGGTAGCCTTGTGCCAGCAGGTTGCGCATTTCAGCGGAGGCTTCGAGCCGCCATGGCACGCCTGGAAACGGGATCGGTTGGCGCAGCATGATGTTGAATCCGGGTGCAGGGCGGGCGGACTGGGTGGAGAATTGAGGTCCAGGCATCGCCGAACGGTAATCGGCCCACTGGTATTCGGCCATGAACCGGGTTCCAGCCTGCTTGACTGTACCGGACGCGCGCAATGTGACCGCAGGTCTGTTCGCGGTTCCGATCACGCGGCGGAGATCCTCGGCGAAACGGACGGGCACTGAGGTATCAACCGACATCACTCCGATGGATCCGACCGCAGCGGATATCTTGTAGTTGTCGCCGAGGTTCTGGATCACCTGGGCGGTGTATCCCATGGTGGTGAACCGGCCCGCGTTGAAAAGGGCGCTGCTCGAGAACATGTCCGGCAGAAGGTCTCCGGTAAACGAGGAAAGATCCGGATTTGCGATAGTCAGCGTGCTGTTGGCCACGCTCTCCCCGTAGGCCGAGACGCGGTATTCGCGGGAGCCGAAATGTTGGGCCACACCGACTTCGTAGTCATCCCCGCGCTGCACTTTGGCCCGACCGCCGCTGAGGGTCACGCGGGGCATCAGGGAAAGCGCCGCCAATTCCCGCTGCAGGTCGGAATTGGGGTCGGCGGAGCTAAGGCCGAGTTCCGGACGCGCATTGCCGGAGGTGTAGGTCAGGTCCACAGAACCGTGATCGAGTTCGTAGGTCAACTTGGCGTAGGGGCTGAAGTAGTGGAGGTGGTCGATAAACGACACCATGTCGATCCCGGTGCCGTACTCCAGCGTCAACGAATCGCCGATCTCCGCCTTGTCGCTAAGACTCACGGCCAAAGTGCGGAGCGGCGGCAGCGGGGATGCGATGCCTTCACCGGATTGGCCGTCGCGCCCGGCGACGTAGAGCTGTCGCATTGTTACAGCAACCTTCGGAGTGGCGGTACCGAAAGCCCTGCTGTACGACGTACGGAACGAGGCTGCGGGAGAGCCGGAGGTGCCGGCATAGCCCACGTTGCCACTGAGCTGAAGGTTGTTGGAGCCGTACAGTGATGTGGCGAATGCGAACTGGGTGCCGAGGTCCGCCTCGCCGGACGTTCCCGACTGGCTCCCGTCGCTGGCGGAGATCCGGACCAGTCCGCGCGAATCGTTGAATACGGCTGCCTTCTCCGATGGCTCGGCGGCGGGCTTTCCGCTACCGGTGGGCCCGGGGAGGAAGCGCAGGATGGGGCGCATGGAGGAATCGGCGCGAAGGGTCCACTTCCAGTTGTCGCTCATCAGGCCGCCGGGGGCCGGGACGGTCGCCACCATATGGATGGAGCTGAACATCCGGGACAGGTTTACGTCGAGGAGGCTCCGCATGCCGATCCGGACGGGTACACGGTCGCGCATGGCGGGGACAAAGTTGGAGAGATTGACGCGGACGTTGTAGAGGTCCGGGACGAGGTCGTCGAAGGAGAAATTGCCGCTGAAGTCGGTCGCGACGCGTTGGAGGAAGTGGTCCTGCTTGTTGTAGAGCGCGACCATCGCCCCGGACTGCGGGCGACCTTCGCTATCGGCAACCAAGCCGCTGATCTGACCGGCAAACCGGATGGGTGATGAGGCGAGCAGCGGCGAAACCATTGGGGACACCGGGAGAACGGCTCCGGTCCAAAGGACCGCAGCCGACGCCCACCGCAACGGGTTGGTGCCCATCCCTACTCGCATAACGCTACCGGACTTAGTTTACCGTAAAATTTGTCTGCTGTTGCAGGGTCTGGTTCCCTTTTTTGTCGGTTGCCTTCACACGCAACGTGTAGGCACCGGGAGCCATATTTTTCAGCGGCAACAGCTTCTCGATCGTCACTTGGCTGGCAGAGGCGTTCGGGATCTTGGTCAGATCCTCGGTGAAGTCCAGCACATTCTCGGTCGAGCCCACTTTGGAAATTTGGTAGGTGATCTCACCCTGCGGCTTCTGGGTCTTCTCGTCCGGCTGGAAGTTGTAGACCTGCAGGTAGATGCCCATCTTTTCGTCCTTGCTGAACTTGTCGCCCAGGCGGGGACGGACCTTGGTGTCGCCGATGGCGAACATGCCGCCGCCGATGCTCTTGGTGGGGAGCTTCTCGATGGTGTCGGCCAGGATCAAGCTGCTGGAAGCCAGCTTTTCGTCGTCGAAGTGGGGTACGTCGAGGGCAACCTCGTAGTTGTTCATATTGCCGCCGACGATGTCCTTCGCGACCACGTTGAGCCTGTAGCGGCCCGGTGCGAGCGGAATCGACTGCTGGTAGATGGACCGGTTGGCGGCCAATTTCTGGAGCAGTTCGGGCGCGATGGTGATTTCGAGCGGTTTTTCGAAGGTTGTCACCGGGCGGCGGGTCATGGTGGTGATGCGTCCGAAAAGATTGATGACCGACTTTTGTACACCTTCCTTCGATTGGAACTGGAGGTCGCGGTTGTCAAACTGCACGGTCACGTTGGCCAGCACCGAAGTCTCGGTGACGCGGACGTAGTCCACGCGGACCAGCATTGGGAGCACGTTGAAGGTGATCCGGGTGTTGACGGCGGCCTCCAAATCCTTGAATTTGACGGGTGGGGCCTTCTGCAGTTTTGCGAACTGTTCGAGCCGGGTGAACTGGTCCATGCTGGCCGGGGTGCCGCCGAGCGGGGTGCCCAAGTGGGTGCCGTCAGTCCGCTGGAATCGCGCAGTCTTTGTGGAGAGGCCCATTTGCTCGGACAGGGTCAGGCCGGCGTTCGGGACATAGAGCAGCGCGTCCTTTTCGGACGGGTCCATGGTCATACGGTATTCGCCGGTCATTGTGGGATCGACGAATTCGATATTCACGTCGTTTCCGATGCCTTCGATGTAGCGGTAGCGCCAATCCTCGAAGGGATAGGTCGACGTTTCGCCGCCGCCTTCCGCTGTCGGACGCTGGTAGCTGCCGCCGGAGGGGTGGGAGTCGATTTCATCGGGCGGGCCGAAGGTGATGTAGATGCGGCCGCGGTCGGCCTTCCAGCCGGGGATGCCCGACGCGTAATGCTCATTGGCGTAGGCGATCCGGCGGTAGTGCTCTTCCTTGTATTCGTTTTCGACTGTGTCCGGGGTGGGGTCGCGGCGGAGCCAGAACTGCTCGACGAACTGCTCGCGCTCTTCGTCGGTGGCGAACTGTTTGAAAGCCTTGCGTTCCTCGTCGGTGATGATGTAGCCGACGTCCTCGTTGATCCACTTCTTCCAAGGAGTTTCGAGTTCCTTCTTGAGGCGCGCTTCCTTGGCCTTGCGCTGCCGGTCGGTGAGCGGTTTGGCGACAGTTTCGCGCGGAGCGGCGGCGGGCTTTTTCTTCGAGTCCTGCGCAGCAACGTCGAGGGACAGCCACGGAGCGACCGCGAGAATCGCAGCCAAGCCGGCACCGGCACTGAGACCGGACAATGAGACCCACAGGGTCTTGGAACTGTTCATATAAAGCTTTCGAACTCCCGCGGCATCCCGGCGATGGATTTTCCGGAATGCTATCAGCACCCTTCAGTGTATCTCAGACGCGGGAGGCTTGTATCTGGTTTCAGGCACCGGCGTGCGCTTGGCGACGGAACGGTATCATTGTGGGTGCCGTCAAAGGATTTGCTGGCGAGGCGCAACACCGAATGAACGTGGCCGAAGCGACGCAGACACGCAGGGGAATGCCGTCATGGCTGGTGCCGACCTTGGGCTACGGCGTCGCAGCAGTCGCGTTGGTGTGGGTATTTGCGAAGTTCCCGTTCGGACAGTTGCTGGAGCACCTGCGGACGTTGGACTGGCGGTGGATCGCGCTCGCGGTGGTGCTTGAGCTCGCCGTCTATTTCCTCGAAGCGTGGCGGTGGATGGTGATGCTGCGTCCGGTGGGGTCCCCGAAATACGCCGCCTGCGTGCAGTCCGTATTTGTGGGCTTATTCGTTAACGACGTATTACCCGCACGGGCCGGGGAGGTCATTCGATGCTTCCTGTTGTCCTACAAGAGCGACGTGCCGTTGTCACTGGCTCTGACTTCGGACTTCATCATGCGGATCATGGACGGCGTCTGGGTGGTCCTGATCTATTTGATGGTCACTTACCAGATTGGAAACCATGTCGCGGTAGACCGCGTGATGTGGGTGTTCGCGGCGGTGGTGCTGCCCGTGGCGTGCTTGATCCTGCTGGCGGTATTCCACAAGCAAAAGGCGCACGGATTGGTCGGCGGCAAGGGTTGGGCCGCGAAGTGCCGGCACCTGATGGACGAGATCCACCGGCTGGGGCATTGGGGTCCGCTGGGCGGCTCGATGGCGATCGGGGGCTTGTACTGGGTGGCGCAGATTGGTGCGATTTGGGCGATCACCCGCGCGGACGGGTTCTATTTCAACGCGGCGGACATGGCATATCTGGCGGTGGTGAAGACGGTGGGGACGCTGATCCCCAATGCTCCGGCCAATGTAGGCGCGTTCCAGGCCGCAACCATCATTGCGCTGGAACCGTCGTTGACGGAGCCCGGGGACGCCAAGGTGCTGGCGCAGATCATCTTCGCCTTCATAACGCTGCCGCTGGTAATTGCCGGAGCCATTGCCACCGCAACCGCCGGGTTCAATTTGGGAGATCTGAAGCGGCGGGCTGAAGCTGCGCATGCCGCCGACAAACTCACCCGGACGGCAGTGCCCCAGGAATGAAATCGCTCCCCGAGTACGAATTGCTGGCAGCGGCCTCGCATGGCCATATGTGCGCCGGGCAGGTTCTGGGTCTGCGCATGGCGATGCACGGGCTGGAGTTGCTGGGAATTGATGATCCCTTGGGCTCGGACCGAAAGCGGGTGGTGACATTTGTCGAGATCGACCGTTGCCTCACTGATGCGGTACAGGTTGTGACCGGATGCCGGTTGGGCAAGCGGGCGCTCAAGTTTCGGGATTTCGGCAAGGCTGCGGCGACGTTTTGCGACCTCCGGGACGGCCGGGCGGTCCGGGTAGTGGCGCTGGATTCCTCCAAGGCCCGTGCGAGGGAGTTATTTCCCCTGATTGCGGACAAAAACCAGCAGCAGATGGCCGCGTACCGGGAGATGCCGGATGCCGAGCTGTTTGCCCACTCCTGGGTTCGCGTGGAATTGGGACCGGAAGAGTTTCCGGGTTACAAGGGCACGCGCCGCGTTTGCGCGGAGTGCGGCGAAGGGATCAATTTCGAAAGGTTCGTCGAGCGCGGGGGCCGGATTTTGTGCCTTGGGTGCGACGGCGGGAACTACTACAGGGTCCTGTGATCCGCTGCCAGATCACCGACGGGACCGGAAATTTGGCGGCAATTCGCCCCGACGTCGACTTTGTTCAGGTTCGGCAACCTTCGCTCAGCACTCGTGAGTTGAGCCGGTTTGTGCGGGCGGCGATCAGGCTGGGTGCCAAGGTGCTGGTGAATGACCGGGTGGATGTGGCACTGGCATGCGGGGCAGCGGGGGCTCATTTGAAAGGGGGGGCGGTTTCGCCGGAACTGATTCGGCGGATTGCACCACCTGGATTTGTGATTACAGTCGCATGCCACAGCGAAGAGGATGTCCGTCGCGCGGTTGGGGCGGATTTTGTGCTGGTGTCACCGGTTTTCAGTCCGATTTCCAAGCTCGACACGCGTGAGCCGCTGGGGTTGGCCGGTCTGGGCCGGATTGCCCGTGTTTCCCCCGTGCCTGTGCTGGCACTGGGGGGGATTACGGAGACGAACGCCCGTTCGTGCATGGAGGTTGGGGCAATCGGGGTTGCGGGGATCAGCCTTTGGCGAACATCTGTTGGGCCAAAGGGCCGCTAGATAAACATTTCCTCGTCCTGGGTGATCTTTTCCATCCCGGGACGGCGGTTTGCAGCCGCATAAGTGGTGACGGCTGCCTTGATCCCGGCTGCAACGCCACTTGCCTCGCGGACAGGACTCATCACGGCCTTCTTGACTTGGACACCAGCCACGTGGACTTGAACGACGGCCTCGTCAACCAACGCGTCCATC
>CAITMP010000418.1 GCA_903893525.1 uncultured Acidobacteriia bacterium
GCACCAAGCCCTGGAAGAACACCCGGCAGTGGAGTGCGGGTGAGATTCCAGGCCAGGACTACAACAAACAGTTCGAGGCGGCCTACGACATCACCAAGCTGACGGCGAAGCCGACCGGCGGGAAAGCCGGCATCGAGGCATTCTTTACGGCCAAGGGCCAGGATGTCTATGCGATTCTGCCCCACTGGTCGGGCGGGCGGTTCACGATTAAAGATGTAGCCGGAGTGAAATCGGTGTCCCTTCTGGGTGGCGCCGCACCCCTCAAGTTCCGCACCGAGAATGGCGGCGTAACAGTGGACCTTCCATCCATGCCCGAAGAATTGATGGGCCAGCCCGCGTGGGTGCTCAAACTGGCGCGATAGACTTGGGCTATGGTTGTGTCCGTCCCGCTTAGGTCCATCCGAAAGCCAATGATCTCCAATCTCAAGATCCGGAATTTCCGCATGTTCGGAGAATTGGAAATTCCGCGGTGCGGACAGCTCAATCTCCTGGTGGGCCGTAACAACACCGGCAAATCCTCGATTCTCGAAGCTCTCTGCCTCTTGGCCGCGAACGGCTCGACCCGAAGCTTCAGCAAGATACTTTTAGGTAGGGATGAGGCCTTCGACCGGGGCCCAGCGCCCATTGGCGTGTCCTTTTGTCTCCTGCATAGGGGTGCGCCTGAGGGTGCGGGGTTCGAGTTGAGGACTGGAGACCGAGTCCTAAGCGCCCGGCCGGCATACTTCCGGTGGGCGGAGGAGGAAGATTTGCCCGGTCGGAGACTCAAGAGATTGGGCGATACCGACGATCCGGATGGGGCGGAGCTCCGGCTGGAAGTGGAATGGAATCAAGGCCGCAGGGTACTTCCACTTGATGAACGTTTGTTTCGGCGCCCCCGTGAGATGGGATTGTCGCCTGATGCCAAATCATTTCAGCTGTCACTATTCGATTCTGCCGGCGAGGCCCCCGACCTGCCCTGGGTCTTCGTGGGAACTGAGGGTCTGAATATCGAGGAAATGTCAGCCCTGTGGAGTGGCATTGCACTGACTGATCTCCAAGATCGAATCGGTCAACAATTGCGCAACTGTTTCAGCGAGATTGAGGGAGTCTCGATCATCCAGCGCGGCGTTCGACCCGCAGCGATTGTAAAGGTAAGAGGTTCCGACCGCCCCGTTGCCCTCAGAAGTCTGGGAGAGGGCGCACATCGCTTCTTTTGCCTCGCCATGGCGGCGGCCAGCGCCAGCAATGGAATTCTTCTCATTGACGAAGTCGAGATTGGAATCCACCACTCCATCCAGTTGGAGCTCTGGCGGCTGCTGGCAAGTATGGCGGCTGACTTCAATGTTCAGGTGTTCGCGACAACCCACAACGAAGACACCGTCAAGGCATTTGGTGTCGTGGCGGAAGAGCTCCCGGAAGGCGAGGGGCAGTTGATCCGGCTGCAAAACCGGAATGGAATGATCGAGGCAGTGAACTTCGACTCGTCGGAGCTGGCGTACATTCGAACAAACGGACTGGAGGTTCGTTAGTCCATGGGGTCTTCGGGTTGCTACGCGCTGGTCGTTGAGGGACATGATGACAAGTTCCTGATCAACGCACTTCTTTGCGCAAACGGATTCAAGCGTCCGACTTCCGGCCTTTTTGGCACAACCTCCCATTCAGAGGACACTCCGCCACCGTTCGTCCTCGTCCGCGACGAATGGGAAAGGGACTCGGCTCTTCAGATTCACGTGGCTCAAGGCTTCCCTGAAATTAAGACGACCGTCAAAACTCTCATCAACCCGGACAGTATCCGGGCTCTGGCAATTGTTGCAGACATGGACCTGCATGATGACAATCGTTGGTCGTCCATTCAATCGTGGTTGAGGGAGCGGGGTTTCAGTAAAGTTCCAGCATCCGTGCCGTCTGCCGGTTTGGTCCACGCCGAGCCGGGCCTCCCAGTGCTTGGCATTTGGCTGATGCCTGACAATCTTTCCGAAGGCATGGCCGAGACGTTCGCAGGTCAACTGGTTCACGCAGATGATGAAGGCTGGCAGCACGCCACGAATGTTGTGACCGGGCTGCCGGATACGGTCCGGCGGTTTCGGCCGGATCGGGACCACCACAAGGCGCTCCTGCACACGTGGTTGGCATGGCAGGAAGAACCGGGCTGCAAAACTGGAGAGGCGGTGAAGAAGGGACTACTGGTAGCCCAAGCCCCGCCAGCCCAGGCCTTTGTCGGCTGGATTGATCGCTGGCTGGCCGAAAGTGGAAAATAGTCCGGGGTTGGCCAGATGCAGTCCGTGCCAAGACCCCGACAGGCGATACTGGGATTAAGATTCCGTGTGGAAAGTCCGCTCACTTCTGATCTCGTTCCCGGGCATCATCCTCGCCACGGTCGCCATGGGGAGCATTTCGCTTGCCTGCTCGCTTTGGGATAGGACTGGCGTTTCGCAGCACCGGGTGGCGCAGTGGTGGTCGCGCATGCTGCTGGCCCTCGGCTTCCTGAAATGCGAGGCGATCGGCCTCGAAAAACTCGATCCGGCCAAGAGCTACGTGCTCGTCTCCAACCACGCCAGTTACATGGACACCCCCGCCATCATGGGTACCATTCCGCTCGAGTTCCGCTTCTTCGCCAAACATGGACTGTTTTCCATTCCGTTCCTCGGATGGCATCTGCGGCATGCCGGGCACCTTCCTGTGGTTCGCGACGACCCCAGGGCGTCCATCAAGTCCATGGCCGAGGGCGCGAAATTGATCCGCGACAGGGGCGTTTCCCTGCTTCTCTTCCCGGAGGGTGGCCGCAGCGAGGTGCAGATCCAACCCTTCAAGGAGGGTGCGGCCTACATCGCGATCAAGGCGGGCGTACCCATCGTTCCCATCGGGCTGGTCGGCACGCGCGTGGCGCTGCCGATGCATTCGACGATGATCCGCCCCACCACCATCCAGTTGGTGGTTGGCGACCCCATCGAGACCACAGGTCTCTCCCTGCATGACCGTGGACGCTTGACCGTCGATTTGCAGGAGCGTGTTGCAAACCTCATCGGGGAAAAAGTGGGCACGGCCCCGGTGCCGACCGGTGAATAAACGTACGAGGTTCCTAGGCGGCCTCCGTTTCACCCTGACCGCCATCTATACCGGCCTCTTCACACTGCTGCTATTAGCCGTCAGCATCCTGTTTCGCCAGTACCTGGCGAAAAACCTGGACGAGCAAGGCTATGACGACCTCACGCAGAGTTGGGCCGTTGTCCTGGCCAACCTCCACATCGTCAACGATTCGGGCCAATCCAACTACCACCCGAAATGGTTCTTTGATACCGCTGACCCCGACGAAAACACCATCAGCGCCCGCATCCGCAGCGTGTACGTGATCGCCGATGAGAACGGAAAGCCGGTCGAATACTCCTCCACCTATGAATCGCTCGGGTTCGACCCGCCCGCGCAGGTGAAGAAGATCCTGAAATCCAACCAGGCCGTGTGGGTCAACAAGCGCGACCCGGAC
>CAITMP010000419.1 GCA_903893525.1 uncultured Acidobacteriia bacterium
ACTTGGAGAGCACTCCAAGGTCTTCCAACGTGGTAGTATCGCCGCGCACCTCTCCTCCCGCCGCCAGCTCCCGCAAGAGTCGGCGCATGATCTTGCCACTGCGGGTTTTTGGCAACGAGTCGGTGAAGCGAATGTCGTCCGGCTTGGCCAGCGACCCGATCTCCTTCGCAACCCATTGCCGCAACTCGGATTTGAGGTCCTCGCTGGACTCGTAACCGACTTGCAACGTTACGAAAGCCGCGATTCCCTGCCCCTTGATCTCATCCGGGCGCGCTACGACGGCCGCCTCGGCCACCTTGGGATGCGCCACCAGGGCCGACTCGACCTCCATGGTGCTCAGACGGTGTCCGGACACGTTGATGACATCGTCGACCCGCCCCATCACCCAGATGTAGCCGTCCTCGTCCTGCCGCGCACCGTCCCCGGTGAAGTACGAGCCGGGATTTTGGGACCAGTACTGGTCCTGGTACCGCGCATCGTCGCCGTAGATGGTCCGCAGCATGGCCGGCCATGGCTTCCGGACCACAAGGTACCCGCCGGAACCGAGCGGCACCGGCTCGCCCTCCTTCGTAACGACCTCAATCTTTATGCCGGGCAGCGGTCGGGTGCAGGAGCCGGGCTTGGTCGGAGTGGCACCCGGGATCGGGCTGATCATGATCGCGCCGGTCTCGGTCTGCCACCAGGTATCGACGATCGGGCACCGGTCATGGCCGATGACGCTGCGGTACCACATCCAAGCTTCGGGATTGATCGGTTCGCCCACGCTGCCCAGGAGCCGGAGGCTCTTGAGGGAATGCTTGGCCGGCCAGCGCTCGCCCAATCGCATGAAGGCCCGGATCGCGGTCGGGGCGGTATAGAAGATGGTCACGCCGTGGCGGTCGATGATGTCCCAGAACCGGTCGGGCTGGGGATGGGTCGGCCCCCCCTCGTACATCAGGACCGTCGCCCCGTTTTGCAACGGGCCGTAGACAACGTAGCTGTGGCCCGTCACCCAGCCGATATCGGCGCTGCACCAGTACACATCCTCGTCGCGGATGTCGAAGACCCATTTGGTGGTGGCGTATGTCGAGACGGAATAGCCGCCTGTGGTGTGCAGGATGCCCTTGGGCTTGCCCGTGGTTCCCGACGTATAAAGAAGATACAAAGGATGCTCGGCGTCGAGGTGTTCGGCCGGGCAATCGGTGGAGGCGATCGACATCAATTCGTGCCACCAGTGGTCGCGCCCCGGTTCCATCTGCTGTGGAGTGTTGGACCGCTGGAGCACGACTACGTGCTGGACGGTGGGGCAGGATTTCAAGGCTTCGTCGACAGCCGGCTTGAGTTTCACCTCGACGCCGCGGCGGAAGGAGCCGTCCTGCGTGACCACGCACGTGGCCTTCGAATCATTGATGCGGTCGACCAATGCCTGGGACGAGAAGCCGCCGAAGACGACCGTGTGGGGGGCTCCGATGCGGGCGCAGGCAAGCAGTGCGATGGCCAGTTCCGGGGCCATCCCCATGTAGATCGCGACACGGTCACCCTTGGCAACGCCGAGCGACTTCAGCACGTTGGCGAACTTGCAAACCTCGGCATGAAGCTGGTGGTAGGTGAGGGTGCGGATTTCGCCCGGCTCGCCCTCCCAGATGATGGCCGCCTTGTTGCGGCGCGCGCCGGTCAAGTGGCGGTCCAGACAGTTGTGCGAAATGTTGAGCTTGCCATCGACAAACCATTTGGCCCACGGTGCCTCCCATTCCAGAACCTTGGTCCACGGCTCGAACCAGTCCAGCTCGCCGGCGATTTTGCCCCAGAAGCCCTCGGGATCGCGGTCGGCCTCCTCGTAAAGCCGGTCGTACTCGGCCATCGAGGGCACGTGTGCCTTGGCGCTGAAGTCGGCCGGGGGCGCGAAAAGGCGCTGTTCCTTGAGCGAGGACTGGATATCGTTGGAGGGAATGTCTGAGGGCGGAAGCTGTGGCATGCGATCTCTTGAATAATATCGCGGCGGACCGCATCGGTCGGCTTCGCGGCGTGCGGACGGGCGTGGTAACCTAGCAGGTAGTTCGCCCGCATGTGGGCCTGTGGCGCAGTTGGGAGCGCGCTTCCATGGCATGGAAGAGGTCAAGGGTTCGAATCCCTTCAGGTCCACCAAGCTTCTCAAGCTTTAGCGCGACGCCCACCTTCACCGGAGTTTCCGAGCTGAATCTGCCCAGATGGGTTGGATCTGCGAAGCCGGCTCTTCAGATCGAGTAACTACTAACTACTATTGACAGCTTCCGCTAGCGCTGTTGAAAATTGAATACATGAATACGGCTCGTCGTGTTTTTCTCGGAACGGCGGCGTGGACAGGCGGGATCAGCGCCCTCCATATGGGGCTCAACGTCAACTGGAGTGAGATCAGCAACAGCTTCCGTTCGCGCGCCCAGCTCCAAACGCTGCAAGTAGGGGGATTGCCAGTCACCTGCAACCTCACGCTTCCCATCGCCTGCGAGGCGCGAAATCTCGACACAAGCGTCACGCGAGCGAACTTCGACTACAAACGGTTCAGCGGTTGGCCGGAGATCAAAGAGTCGCTCATTTCCGGAAGTATCAACGCCGCCTACATGCTGGCGCCGCTGGTGATGGATCTCGTGACAAAGGACGTCCCGGTCAAGATCGTCTCCGTGGGTCACAGGTCGGGCGCGGTGATCATGGTGCGCACCGACTCGTCCTATCGGAAGTTCCAGGACCTCACCGGCAAGCGAATTGCGATTCCCAGCCGCTTCGCCGTCGACTTCCTCTTTCTCCGCAAGATGCTTGCCAAGGAAGGCATGTCGGAAAAAGACGTCAAGATCATCGAGATGGCGCCTCCCGACATGCCCGCCGCGCTCTACGCCAAGGCAGTCGACGCGTACTGTGTCGGCGAGCCGTTTGGCGCCGCGGCGCAACGCGCCGGATACGCAGTTCCCTTGCGCATGACGCGCGACGAATGGCCGAACTACATGTGCTGCGTCCTCACCGTGCGCCAGGAGCTCATCGATCAAAACCCGGGCTTGGTGCAGGATCTCGTCAACTACGTGCAGGGGGCTGGCCATTGGCTCGATGCCGAGCGAAGCCATCGGACCCGGGCAGCCGGGGTCGCCGCCGACAAGAAGTACTTCAATCAGGACCGGGCGATTATTCAGTACGTCATGGACAATCCGACCGACCGCGTGACCTATGGGGATCTGCGGATGATCAAGGAGGAGTTCGACGATCTGATGCAGCTTTCCGTGCAAGCCGGAACGATCAAGGCCCCCATTGCCTTCGAGCGCTACGTCGATAACCGCTTTGTGAAGGCTGCTCAACCGGCGCGCATCGCGATCTAAGGGCTCAATGCAGAAAGCGCTGATCGTCGCCGCATTGGTTCTTCCCCTGGTGGTGCTGGGAACCCGTTTCGCCTTTCTTCGGACTCCGCAGGCCGAACAAGGCCTTCGCGCCGGCACCTTTGACCCGCCGCGCGAGGTGCCGGACTTCAGCTTGGAAGGCTCCAACGGCAGGAAGCTGAGTCCGCGGGACTATCCGGGCAAGGTTGTTATCGTCGAATTCGGCTACACCAATTGTCAGGACGTCTGCCCCATCACGCTGGCCCACCTGACCGGAGCTTGGAAGAAGATGGGAAGCGCCGCCCGCGACGTCCAGCTGATATACATTACAGTAGATCCCGCGCACGACAATCCTGAGCGCCTGCGCGAGCACCTAACCGCCTTCAACCCGAGCTTCCTCGGCGCCACAGGCACACCCGACGAGCTCCAGTCCGTTGCAAAAGCCTACGGCGTCGTCGCCAGGCAAGTAGCTTCCAAGAATCCGGCACTCCCCTATGCAATGGATCATTCGTCGTCCCTGTATCTGGTCGACCGGCACGGAAAACTCCGCGGACTGGTGCCCTTCGGTACTCCAGTCGACGACATCGTTCACGATCTCGAGTTCCTGTTGAAGGAGGGGGCATGATCTCGAATGGGGCCGGAAGCGCTCCCTCGGACGTCCATCCCGGCAATGAGGTTGGTCTGCCGGCTCCGCCCCGAAAGCGTCGGCGCGGACTCTTCGCTGTTGGTGTCGGCGCGATACTCACCCCTTTCGTCTTCGGGTCGCTGTGGCCGGTAACCTTCGCATCGCGGGAAGAAATCTTCGAGATTCCGAAGGGTACCTTCGCCCGGCATATGGCGGGCGACCACCACGACATCCTGCCGTCGGAGATTGATCTGGTGGTTGGCATTCATAACGTGTTGACGTTGAAGAACTCGGACAACGTGCCGCAAACCTTCGGGCCGACATTGCTGATGCCGGGCCAGAGCCTCCGCATACCCTTCACGAGGCCGTCGGAGAACTCCTTTAACTGCACTGCACACACGAACGGGCAACTCCTCGTTGTGGTGGAAGCAGAGCCAACGTGGCCGTGGGAGCGGCTCGCGTGGCGGGTACGTTGGTTGCTGCGCCGGTGGTCCACGTCGTGAGGGCTGTCCCGCTTCTTATTTGTGTGGTGGCCGCCACCGGTTTCACCTCATGCGATATGCGGCCCGTTCGCTACGCTGAAGCGCGCAAGGTGGTGGACCGCCGTTGCGTTGAGTGCCACTCCGCAAAACCGACCAGCCGCGCTTTCCCGATTGCGCCGCAGGCAGTCATGCTCGACACCCCGCTCGAGATGCAACGGTACGCACCGCGGATCAAGGCGACCGTGGTAGTGGAGCGCACCATGCCGCTCGCCAACCTGAGCGGGATGACCGAAGACGAGCGCCAGGTTCTAGGCCGATGGGTGGAGACGGGCGCCAAAGTACCATAATGCGATGGCAACTCTGGCGGGCGAATACGGCTGGATCGAGCCTGTAAATGTGTAGGATTTCCATATGGACGTCGGCAACAAACTCAATGCCCTCTTGCTCGTCATCGTCACCGCTCTCGGCTGTGTTCTCGCCTGGAAAATCGCACCGCTCTTAAGCACATCTTTTTCTGGAAGCCGGGTGCCCCTGACCCCTGCGAATGCGGTGCCGGTGCTCCACGCGCCTCCGGGTTCGGTGCTGGTGAACGTCAATATGGTCGGGTTCGACCCTGCGATGATCGAGGCTACGGCGGGCGAGCCGCTGAAACTGATGTTTTTTCGGCCCAACGCGGCCAACTGCGCCGATGAAGTGGTATTCCCCGACCTCGGCATACGGAAGGAGCTTCCGCCGGGTCAAACCACAGTAGTGGAGATCACACCTCCAAAGAGCGGTCCTATTGCTTTTGCATGTGGCATGAATATGCTGAAGGGAAAACTGATCGTTCGCTGAAGTTGACTGGAAGTCATTTGTTGTCTCCTCCAGCAAACGAATCACAACGGCTGCCAGGCGCGCGCGTCAGAGCATGCGGCGCACCAAGGTTCCGCCCTACTTTCGCAGCCGCGAAGAGTTCCAAGCCACAAACAAGCTCGATGTCACCATCGCTCCAGCCGCCAGGATCGGATTCAGGCGTCCGGACGCAGCGAAACTGATTCCCAGCAGATTGTAGACAAAAGACCAGCCGAGATTCTGGCGGATCACACGCAACGTGCGGACAGATATCTGGAACAGATCAACGATCCGTGTTAGGTCCGTCGTCATCAGAACCACGTTCGAGGCCTTCATCGCCAAGTCGGTGCCGGTTCCCATGGCGATGCCGAGATTGGCCTGGGCGAGAGCGGGTCCGTCGTTGACCCCGTCGCCCAGCATCACCACCCGGCGACCTTCCGACTGGAGCCGGGCCACGAGGCGCTGCTTTGAATCAGGAAGCATTCCGGCATGCGCAAAATCCGCGCCGATTTCGCGCGCGACGGATTCCACTGTCCCGGTGGCGTCTCCGGAGACGATGCCGACCCGGATTCCAAGCGCGTGGAGGCGGTCAACCAATGTCCCGGCCTCGGGGCGGATTCGGTCACCAAAGACAAAGATTCCCTTCACGCGTCCATCCCAGCCATAAAAAACCACCGTGTGGCCACGAATTTCCTCGGCCTGAGCACGGGCCTCCAAGGCTGCGTCGGCGAACAGGGCCGATTCCACCAGCAGGGCCCGGTTGCCACAAAAAACCTCATTGGAACCGACCCTGCCCCGAACACCCATGCCTTTCAGAATTTCGACATCGCCAACCGGATCATCCGAGCAATCCTCGGAGGCGATGGCCCGGCCCAGCGGATGCTCGGATTGTCTTTCAATGGCTGCAACCAGACGCATATCTTCGGGATCGCCCTCAAGCAACTGAAAACGGCCCTCGGTCACGGTGCCCGTCTTGTCCAACATGACAGTATCGATCCCCGTCAGCCGCTCCAGGGCGCGGGGATCCGCTATGAGAATCCCTTTTTTCGACGCCGCACCAATGGCTGTGGTGACCGCAAGCGGCGTCGCAACCCCCAACGCGCAGGGGCAGGCGATCACCAGCACGGTGATCGACCGCATGAGTGCCTCCCCCGCGTCGATTCCCGCGAGCAGGTTGCCAGCAGCCACGCAGACCGCTAAAACCATCACAACAGGCACAAAAACCCGAGCCACCTTATCTGCCAATCGTTCGATGTCGGACCGCCGCCCGAGTGCGGCCTCCACGGCTTTGACAATTTGGGCGAGAACGCTCTGGTCGCCAACCGCCGTTGCACGGACTTCCAGAACTCCTCCAGTATTGAGGCTCCCGCCGGTTACAGTTTCGCCACAGCCTCTGAAAACAGGCGTGGATTCGCCAGTCAGCAGGCTTTCATCCACGTGCGATGCCCCGTGGAGAACGATTCCGTCGGCGGGAATCCGCTCGCCAGGACGGACCAGGAACGTATCGCCGGTCTGGAGCCGGTCCAGTGACACAAATCGCTCGCGGCCTTCAAAAAACACCCGGGCCTTCACCGGCAGAGTGTTGTAGAGCATGGTGATCGACCGCGTTGCCGTTTCCCGTGCGTTCCGCTCCAGATGCTTGCCCAGCAGAACGAGCGTCACAATGGCGCACGCAATGTCGAAATACAGGTGGTTGCCGCCCAGGAATGTTTGGGCGGCGCTGTAGCCGTAGGCCGAGACAATCCCCAAGGCCAGCAGTGACTCCATGCGCGGACGCCCTGCGCGAAGCCCGGTCCAGCCGATCCGGAGAACCGGGAAACCACAATAGAAGACCACCGGTGCCGCCAGCGCCATCAC
>CAITMP010000420.1 GCA_903893525.1 uncultured Acidobacteriia bacterium
ATCGGCGCCCTGCTGCGCCGCGAGGGGTTGTACTCCTCCCTTCTTGCCACCTGGCGGAGGGAGCGCGAAGCCGGCATCGAGGCTGCGCTGGCTCCCCAGAAGCGCGGCCCCAAGGCCATGGGTGCGGACGAGGCCGCGCTTTCGGAGCAGTACCGCCAACTCAAGCGGGACTACGACCGGCTTGCCGAACGTCTTCGCAAGGCCGAAATCGTGATCGACGTCCAAAAAAAAGTGGCTGCCCTGTTGGCCGGGACCATTCCGGCGGAAACAGGGCTGCTGTGATGGCGGGGGTTGCCGAGCTGGCCCCGGTGGTCGGGGTCGCGCAGGCATGCGCGGCGCTGGGCCTCCCCCGTGCTTCCTTTTACAGGAGGACCCGTGCGGAGGGGGCGGCTGCCAAGCGGCCCGTCCGCACGGCGGTCCAGCCGCGGGCTCTTTCGCCGTCGGAGCGCGAAACGGTCGTTTCGCGGCTCCACGAGGAGCGTTTCCTGGATGTTTCGCCCGCCGCCGTGTACGCCACGCTGCTGGATGAGGGTGAATACCACTGTTCCATCCGCACCATGTACCGGATTTTGGAGCAGGAGGGGGAAACCCGCGAACGGCGGGACCAGCTGGTCCATCCACCTTACAGGAAGGAGGAGTTGCTGGCCACCAAGCCCAACGAGCTCTGGAGCTGGGACATCACCAAGCTCATGGGGCCGGCCAAGTGGACCTACTTTTACCTTTACGTCATCATCGACGTTTTCAGCCGTTACGTGGTCGGCTGGATGGTCGCCGACAAGGAAAGCGCCGAACTGGCCAAACAGTTCATCGCCGAAACGTGCGCCAAGCAGGGGATCGCCAGCGGCCAACTCACGATCCATGCCGACCGGGGATCCTCCATGACATCCAAGCCCGTCGCGTTCCTGATGGCGGACCTCGGTGTCACCAAAACCCACAGCCGACCCCATGTCTCCGACGACAACCCCTACTCGGAGAGCCACTTCAAGACCATGAAGTACCGTCCGGACTTCCCGGAGCGCTTCGGGTCCATCGAGGACGCCCGTTCATTCTCCAGGAGGTTCGTGGACTGGTACAACGACGAACACCGCCATTCCGGGCTCGGCCTCCTCTCCCCGTCCGTCGTCCATCATGGCCTTGCGGAGGAAACCGTGGAAAAGCGCGCGGAGGTGCTGGCTGCGGCCTACCTCGCCCATCCCGAACGCTTCGTCCACCGTCCGCCCCAACCACCACCCGTTCCCAGGGAGGCCTGGATCAATAAACCAAAGACCCCGGATAATAATACTCAGTAAATTCGGCTTCGGGCTGTCTCAAAGTGCTTGACATGTTCCGGGCCGCCGAATATGACGTCTATTTCGCACTACAGTTTGCCGAGCGGCAGCGGCTTTTCCTGCCGGGTGTGGAGGTGCTCCACTTGGGGCACCCGCGAATCAATTGGCGCGGAAGGCAGACGGAAAGATGGCAGCCTGGATCAGCATGATGTAGCCCAAGTAGCTTCCTGTTCTCCTAGAACTCGAACCGGAAACTCCCCTGCACCTGCCGGGGTTGGAATCCATACGGGTTGAACGACCGGTTCATGGTCACCACGCCGTTGCTGCCGGGCGCGTTCATTCCCTGGTTGTTGAACACGTTGAACACGTCGATGCCCACCCGCAGCGTACCCCGCTTCTCGGTCAGCTTGAACGTCTTGCGCATGGAGGAATCCATGATCCAGTTGAACGGTCCAAGCCGGTACTGGTTGCGGAACGGATTCAGCCCGTTGTCGTACGCCACCCGCTGGGTGACGCCGTTCGAAAGCGGGATGTAGACCACGTTGGTGTCATAGTCGCCGGTCACGGCACCGGGAGTGCCGTAGGGAATCAGCGGTGTCACAGCGGATTTGTAGTTGGCCGGAATCCCGATGTAGCCGTTCGGCACGCCGTTGGCGTTCTTGCTGTTGATGCGGCTGGGCGAGATATAGCCGTTCCAGTAAAGGTAGGCCGAGTAGCAGCGCGCCTCGGCGCTGGTCTTGGCCGTGGCCGGGGTCGCTGTGCAGTCCTGGATCGGCACCGACTTGCCGTAGGTCTGGACACCGGCGTCGGTGAAATTCCAGTTGGAGGCGTCGAGCGCAAACCAGGAGCTCACCAGCGTGCCGCTGCCGGTCATGGTCCAACCCCCGACTATGGTGTCGAGCCACTTCGGAGCGTTATGCAGGAACGCTTGGCGCTTACCCACCGGCAGGTTGTAAATCCAGTTCCAGCGCATCCGGTGCTGGGGCACGCCGGTGTCGCGGGCGTAGTTCAGGAAGTGGTTCAGCGCGGCGGGGTCCGTGGGCACCGAGCCCGGCGCATATTGGGCGGCGATCGTGCCGAGGCCGTCGCGGAACGAATTGCCCGCCAGCCGGTAGGCGTTTGTCAGCGTATAGAACCACTGGAATTGCAGTCCCTTGCTGAACCGCTTGTCGATCTCCACGGTGCCGGTTTCCGAGTTGCTGACGCCGGTCTTGGAAAGCAGGTTGATGGTGGTGTACGCAGTCGTGTCGTAGATGCGGCGGGCCGTGTTGGCGTAGGTGCCGGTCGGAGTGGGCAGATGGGTGGTGGTGTACCAGTTGTAATCCGTCATCTGCGGGTTGATGTTGTCCAATTGGTCGAGGTTGGACCCGTGTTTGCCGCTGTACTTGATCCGGAACACCATCTGGTGCCCCAGATCCTTCTCGATTTCCGCGTTCCACTCCTGGACCTTGGTGCTCGGCAGCTCTGTGGCGAGGCCGGTCACGCTCTGGCCAACGCCCAGCGCATTGGGGTTGGTGATGTCGACGGGGTTCTGCGAGTTGAGTCCGGCAATGATCGGCGAGGCGTGGGTCAACAGGTAGCTGTTGGTCGCGTCGGGGCTGTAGGCGGAACTGTTCGGGTTGTACTGGAACGTCGCCTTGAAGGGCAACTGGCTGGAGAACTGTGCCAGGAGTGTGCGCAGGGGCAGGCCGGAAATATAGAGTCCATAGCCGCCGCGCAACACAAAGGCCTTCTTGCCGTCGAAGAAGCGGTAGGCCGCTCCCATGCGCGGGCCGAAGTCGTAGAAGTTGTTCGGGAACAGGTTGGAGGAAAGGCCGGCGTCCTTGGCGCTCTCAAATTGTACGTTCACCTTCTGGAAGTTGGTGATCACCTGTTGGGTCGTGGCACCGTGCTGCAGGTAGTAATCAACGGATTCGGACAAGACGACCTTGTGGTTTTTCGTGTCGAAGGTATTCAGCAGGTGGTTGCTGTCCTTCCATGCGGGGTTGATGTCCCAACGGAGGCCCGGGGTCAGTGTTAGGCGTCCGCTCACCTTCCAGCTGTCCTGGAAGTAGTTGCCCATCGTCTTTTGGGAGACCTTCATCACGCCGCGCGAGAGGTACACGCTATAGGTAGCGGCATCGCCGAGGAAGAAGTTTGCTGCGTCGTAACCGGTGTTCCCAACCGTGGTTGGCGTAGTTGTGGATCCGCTGGTGGAGCTCTCCAGGGCTGTAGCGAGGCTGTTGAACGTCGCGGAACCGGAGATATTGCCTTGGTCGGGCTGCAGCCGCTGCACTTCGTCGTGCCAGGCCCAGCCGAATTGGAACGTGTGGCGGCCCTTGATCCACGTGTAGTTTTGGGCGGCATTCATGATGCCGCTGGAGAGGAACCGGCGGTTGTCCCCTTCAATATAGTTGCTGAATCCGATCGACGTGATGTTGGGGAATCCGATCTGCCCGTAGGGGTTGGGCAGGCCGAGGCTGGTGGCGAAATCCTTCTGCGCATCCGGCGGGCCCGCGATGGTCTTGGTTGTCTGCCACGTCTTGTTGAGCAGGTTTTCCACGAAGAAGCTCGATGAAAACACATGGGTGTCGCTCAGTGCCGCGCCCCAGCTCTGCATCGGCAGGTAGGTGACGTTGGCCTCATAGTTGGCTGTGGGTACCCCGTTGGACCCGCTGGTACCAAGGAACCACGAAATCTGCTTGCCCCAGTTGGCCTTGGCGAAGAAATTGTCCCTCTGGGAGATCCGGTGGTCCACCCGAATGGTCATCGGGTTGTTGTTTTGGTTCGGGAGGCCGCTGCTGCCGAAGGCGTATTTCAGATTGGCCGTGATGTTGGGCTCCGTGATGTCGTTCGGCATCGGGGTAATCCCGTACATGTACTTGGCGAGCGGGCTTTCCCGGCTGATCGGGATGGTGTTGTTCGGAAACGGGGTGCGGAGGGTGATCGGCCTGTTGTTGATGGTCTGGATGGCGCTGGTGTTGGGGTCGTAGAGCGTGATCGGGAGCCCGGTGCTTGTTTCGAGGCCTGAGAAGTCGCCCTTGCGTTGCGCCGCGGTGGGCACGGAGTAGGATCCGACTACACCCTGGCGGAGGTAGACGGCTTCGCGGGAGACGAAGAAGAAGGTCCGGTTGTGGCCGTCGTAGAGCTTTTTCCCATTCAGGCCGAACGAGGGAAGGACGACCGGGCCGCCAAAGGAGCCGCCGAATTCGTTGCGGATCAGCTTGGGGAGTTGGAAAGGCGTGCCATTGGGGTTGAAATCCTGCAGGTGCTTGGCCACGCCGCAGCAGTTGTTGCGTGCGGTCTCGTAGGCGGACACGTGGTAGGCGTTGGTGCCGCCCCGCGTAGTGATGATGATGGAGGCGGGGGAGGAGGATTTCGCGTTGCCCGTGCTGGTCTCGATACGGACTTCGCCGATCGATTCGAGGCCTTGCAGTCCGGTGGAACCGCCGAACTCGCGGTTGTTGGCGGAAGCGCCGTCCTGCGAGTAGTTCGTCGAGTAGGTCATCATGCCGCCGGTGCGCGCGCCGTCGTTCACATTGCCGCCGTATTCGATGCCCGGGGTGACGTCGGAGATCAGCGTGTTGAGGTCGCGACCGTTTACCGGGAGTTCCTTGATGCGCTGCTGGTCAAGCGTGGTTGCGTCGGTCGGATCGGTCGTTGTCACCAGCGGTGCCGTGTCGGTGACTTCAACGGTCTGGTTTACGTCACCCAGTGTGAGCCGAGGGTTGATGTCTGCCAGTTGCCCGGTGGCCAGGACTAAGGTCTCCTCCCACGCCTTCATGCCTTTGGCTTCGCAGCGGACGCGGTAGCTGCCGATCTGGACCGGCGGAAAGACGAAAAATCCGTCATTGTTCGAAACCGTGCCGGACTTAATACCGGTATCCAAGTGGGTGATGCTGACTTTGACGCCGGGCATGACGGCTCCGGTGGCATCTTTGACGGTCCCTTGGAGCGTGGCTCCACCGCTCTGGGCGAAGGCGCAAATGGCGCTAAGGATGGAAATGGCGGCTAGGCGCGCAGCGAATTTCATGCGTGTTGAAAACTACCCCTTGGTGGTCCAGTATATCGAAAGTTGTGCTTTAGCGCTAACGGCGATTGGCGGGAGTTCTGGCCGTCAGGACTCGTGGAATGCCAGCCAGGTCCGGGAACGTTTGGATGTCGTTCCAACCTGCCAGCATTTGTGATAGTTCTGCTGCCTGTCCAATGCCAATTTCCATGGCGAGGAGTCCGCCTGGCTTCAGGGCGTGGAGGGCTTGCGGGATGAGACGGCAGTAGATTCCGTAGCCGTCGGTACCGCCGAAAAGGGCCAGGCCGGGCTCGTGGGCTACAACCTCGCGCTGAAGGCTGGGCCGGTCAGCTTCGGCAATGTATGGGGGATTGGAGACGACGGCGTCGAGGGTATGGTCGGCGAAGGGGCTGAGCAGGTCCGCATGGACGAACCCGGTTTTCGCGCCCAGTTTCCGCGCATTACGGTGCGCTATTTCCAGGGCGCGGGCTGAGATATCGATGCCCAGAACGGGGCCGGACCAGCCTTCGAGCGCCAGCGTGATCGCGATCGCCCCTGATCCCGTGCCGACATCGACCGCGATCCCCGACCGCGACCCCAGCTTCAACGCGCATTCGACCAGAAGCTCGGTCTCGGGGCGGGGAATCAGGACGTCGGGGGTGACGGCAAATTCCCGCCCGTAGAATTCCTGGCGCCCGGTTATGTACTGGGTCGGTTTGCCCGCCAGCCGCTGGTGGAGGTACCGACCGTAGTGGATCCATTCCACCTCGCGCAAGGCACGGTCGGAATGCGCGTAGAACCAGGCCGCATCCGGGCGGAAGCCGAGGGACCCGGGAACGGACAGCGCCTGTCCGAGAAGGATTTCCGCGTTGAGGCGCGGTGCCTGAATTCCAGCCCGTTCCAACAGATCCCGACCCTGGCCAAGGGCCTCGCGGACGGTGAGAAATCCGGTCACAGGTTGAAAAGATTCTTTAGGAATGAATCGAAGGCCGCGATTCTGGGGAGCCGGACGGTATCTTGAGAGACCCAATTGTTGTCTTGTATCGATGTTTGGATGGACTTGGCTGGTTTGTACACGTTCGAGATGCAGCCGACCAGCGCCTTCTTTCGCGAGGAGTGCTTCTTCTCTTCGAAATCTGGCTCGGCGTTGGAGACAAACGCTCTCGCATGTCCTAGGAGACTGGGCGCGAAGTGCTCGGCGCAATCCACAAGGAGATCCTCGAGTGCCCCTTGGTTGGCGTTGTCGGGCAATACGTAAATACCCGCTCTCGGTTTGGTACCAGATACACAGCCCGGCTCCACAGGCATCGCTAGGTGCGGTAATCTCTTGCCAAGGCTTTGAACAAAACTGCTGAATCGCGTCTTGGGGTCATGCTTCTCGTCAGCGTCGAGGAGGGCGCCGATGGCGTGCAGATCCTTAAGCCGGGAGAGCATCTCCTCTATGTCTTCTGCAATACGCGAGTCGCCTCCGGCGCTGCTTACCGCCAGTGAGTGGGTCGGGCCTTGGAAAAAAACAGGTACCGCCACGCGCTTGAGAAGATCGTCGTTTATTGGCCAAGTAGTCGGCAAGATTGGGTGCCAGTAGGAATCCAAGTCTTTTCTGAATTTGACGCGGGAAAGGTCAGCCATTTTCAGCAGCCGACCGACGAATTCGACGTCGTGCGGCCCTTCGACGACGAGGTGTCCGTGTTCCATCCCGCTACCTTACGTCCAGGCCGCGGTTTGCGCGAAGTCGGCGCACGAGGTCTGCATCCATGCGCTGCACCCGGTCTGGATTGCCTTCTGGAAAAATCTTGTAGAGCGTAAACTCTTCGGTGTTAGGCTGCGGGTAACCCATGATGGCGTCAAGCGCTTCGAGACTGTGGGTTGTGGCAAATAGTTGCACGTTGTACTGTCTGCATGAAGCCACCAACCACGAGAACACCTTCGACAACGCGGACGTGTGGATTGCCGTCTCAATCTCGTCGATCAGCAGGACTCCATTGCTCGCAGACGGTATTGCCAGTGCCATCGCCACTATTCGCCTAATGCCATCGCCAAACATACTGATTGGGACGATGCCAAGGTCTTTGTGCTGGACTGACAGGCTGGCACGCTTCCCGTCGGAAGAAAGAATCTCCAAGCTGACGATCAGCGGATCTATCTCGCTCAGGAGTTTGCTGATCTCTTCTTTGCGGAATAGCTTGGTCGCCTCGGATAGATCCCTTATTTGGGGTCTCTCAACCCGGTGAGCGAATGGCGTTATCGTTCGGGTCGGTAACCAATTGGGCGACGGTATTTGCTTCTTGATACGTTCCCGTGCGTCCAGCCAGATTGTGAACACCTCGTCTGGCGTGTTGTCGATGCGAACTTTTAGTTCCACGCCTTCACGGGCCAACTGACGTTCTATGACATCGACCACTTCCCCTTCGTCATCGCGGATGTAGCTTGGCTCCAGGACGGTACCAGCGATCGGGACGCAGCCCGCTACAACTGTGTGGTCGCGACCCGACATTGTTCCTTCAAGGTCTATTGGGTATACATCTTGAGCGCTTTGATCCGGGTTCCCACCAAACAGCCAAACGTACTCAGAAGCTTCTAATTCTTGGCTTGGCCTTAGATCTCGTTGTTGTGCAATCCTTACCCATGTCCGAATTTCGGTGGGCCTGGCATAGAGCGCAATAGCCTCCAGAACACTCGTCTTCCCCGAATTATTTCCACCTACAAGAACATTCACAGCCGACAGTCCCTCGAAGGTCATGTCCCGAAGGCCTCGGAAGCGATGGATCGTCAGACTGTCGAGTGCGAGGCTCATATAGTGTCCAGCCTAAGCCGCCTGGCCCTCCAGCCGAAGCTTCTCGGTCTGGTAGAAATTCGTCAGCGCATCCATGATCTGGTCCAAGCGGCCTTCCATGACCAAATCCAACTGGTGCAGTGTCAGGCCGATCCGGTGGTCGGTCAGGCGGTTCTGCGGGAAGTTGTAGGTCCGGATTTTTTCGCTGCGGTCGCCGGTGCCGACCATCGTCCTTCGTTCGGCACCGATCGCGGCCTGCTGCTTCTCCAGCTCAAGCTCGTACAACCGCGAGCGCAGCACGCGCATCGCCTTGGCTCGGTTCTTGATCTGCGACTTTTCGTCCTGGCACGAAACGATCACGCCCGTCGGCAGGTGGGTGATCCGAATCGCGGAGTAGGTCGTGTTCACCGACTGCCCGCCCGGTCCCGAAGAGCAGAAGGTGTCCACGCGGATATCTTTTTCCTCCACCTTGACTTCGACTTCGTCCGCTTCCGGCAGCACCGCCACCGTGATCGCCGAGGTGTGGACGCGGCCTTGGGTTTCCGTCGCCGGGACACGCTGGACCCGGTGTACGCCGCTTTCGTACTTCATCCGGCTGTAGACTTTGTTGCCGCTGACGAGCGCCAGTACTTCCTTGAGGCCGCCCACCGAAGATTCGCTCGACGAGGTGACTTCCACCTTCCAGCGCCTGGTTTCCGCATACCGCATGTACATGCGGAAGACTTCGTAGGCGAACAGCGTTGCCTCGTCCCCGCCGGTGCCGGCCCGGATTTCGAGCACCACGTCTTTGTCGTCGTTCGGGTCCTTTGGCAGCAGCAGGAACTTCAACTCATCGTCGATCGTGGTCAGTTGCGGTTCCAGTTCCGCGACTTCCATCGCGGCCATTTCCCGCATTTCCGGGTCGGACTCGCCCAGCATCTGCCGGGCGTCGGCCAGCTGGGAGTCGACGCGCTTGTATTCGCGGTACTTGCCGACGATCTCGGAAAGGTCGCTGTGCGCCTTGGAGACCTTGCGGTATTGATCGCCGTCGGAGATGATGGCCGGGTCGGCCATCTGCTGGGTCATTTCTTCAAAGTGCTTCTCGATCTGGTCGAGTTTCTGTCCGTACTGCATTTACGCGATCACCAATTCCCCGCCTTGGCGGGCTTCCAAATCCATTGCGCCCTCAAGGGCGCGCACTGCGATTTCCGCCTGGTCGTCCGACGGCGGCTTGGTCGTAATCCGCTGGGTCCAAAGCCCCGGAGCCGTGAGCACCGAGAGGAACGACCCGCGCTTCCGTGCGGCAAACCGGATCAGCTCGTAGCTGATGCCCACCACCACCGGCAGCAAAGCAATTCGAATCGCCATTTTGGCCAGCATGCCCTGGACCGGGATGAACATGTACAGGATCATCGAGATCAACATGATGACGAACATGAAACTGGTGCCGCAGCGGGGATGCCAGGTGACAAATGTCTGTGCGTTGGCGACTGAGACCGGTCGGCCGGATTCGAAATTGAAGACAACCTTGTGTTCCGCGCCATGGTATTCGAACATGCGGCGCATATCCTTGGTCAGCGACATCAGCCACATGAACGTAATAAAGATGGTCAGGCGGATGAGGCCGTCCACAAGGTTGAAGAGCACTTGGCCCTCGAAGCCGGGCGTGTTCAGGGCCGGGACGAACTTCGAGACCATTGTCGTCAGCTTCAGCGGGACAAATTTGTAGGCAAACAGGAAAAATGCCAACGAGAAGAGGAGCTGGACGCCCATCATCCAGTTCGAGATTGGCTTTTCCGGTTCCTTGCCTTCGGTCTTGGCGTCCGATTCTTCAGCCAGCGCATGGTTGGCGGAAAACTGGAGCGCCTTCATGCCCAGGGACATTGCTTGGCCGAGGACGCCGATTCCACGCAAAACAGGCCACTTGAAATAAGCGTGTTTTTGGGCGGGACTGACAATGGGCAATTCCTCCATGGCGATTCCGCCATCGGGCTTGCGGACGGCAACACAATAACTGTGGGGGGCCCGCATCATGACGCCCTCCATCACGGCCTGCCCGCCGACAAGGGTGGCCTCGCCGCCTTCAAGGATCGGGAGCATCTGGACGTGGGTGAACAAGCGCAGGAAATTGCGGAGAGTCAATGGGGGAGCCTCAACCTTTCAGTATAGTTGGATGCGCTGGCTGGGGATTCCGGTTCGTTGCCATGCGTGGGGTGGTCTTGGAGCCACATTTCCTTCATAACCCGGTTGAGTGGAGTTTGGTGTACCCTGTGGCTGTGGTGCGCCGATTCCTACAATTCGCATTCGGCACGCTTCTGGCAATTCCCGGAGCAATTTCCGGTGCGGCGTCCGTTCAAAAGGCCGATGCCGAATTCGCCCGCGTCCCTTTCGCAAAATGGGTTGAGGAGGGGCGAACCTCCCAGCTGCGGTGGGGCTTGGAAATTCCAGCTACCGCCCTCTCCTCCCACCAGAGGTTGGTTCTGCGCATCTCTGTCCGGGTGGACGGCCGCGAACTCGAATCGCGCCGCGACCAAGGCGATTTTCTGGTTTTGGTCCAGATCACTGATTCCGCGGGGGTTGTCCGCCAGGACCACACGGTTATCGACTTGAACAAGCTGCGGGCGGGCATTGCGGCCCAGGACCTCTACATCACCGAACACGCATTTGTGCTGCCCGGCGAGTACCAGGTCGCCGTTGCGATCTGCGATCCGCGGAGCCTGAAGCACAGTTTTGCGATCCGCAAGGTCCTGGTTGCGCCGTTGAAGTCCGAGCCGCTCCCGGCGTCCTGGGTTGGTCTGCCCACAGTGGAGTTCATCCCCGGTATCACCGAGCCGCCGGATGTCTGGTATCTGCCGTCGATTGAGCGCACGCCCAGCCTGGAGCTCAAGACTTCAAGGCCCGTCCACCTGCAGATTCTGGTGAACACGACGCCGTCCGAGCGCAATTCAGGCCTTTTGACCGCGATGCGGCGCAATATGGCGCTGGCGATTCCTGCCTTGAAGGTGGTTTCGAACATCCGGCTGCCGAACGGCATCATGGATGCTGCTCTGCTGGATCTGACGCACCACAAGGTCGCGGTGGAGCAAACCGATGTCCGAAAGCTGGACTGGCCCCGGTTCGCAGAGTTCTTCAAGGCCATGCAGCCCGGTCTGGTGGACGTGGCGACCTTGGCGGGCGAATGGAAGATGCGGCAGTTTTTCCGGGACGAGGTGGAGCGGCGCTTGAATAGGAAGACGGACGGCACCAACGTGGTGATGGTGATCTCCGGGCCCGCCTTTTTCGACAATCAGGAGCCGGTGCCTTCGGAGCCGCTGCCGCCCAACCCCGACCGGCGGCTCTTCTACATACGTACACGCAATCTGGTTTTCCGCCCCGGCGTGGGCCGTGGGGGACCCAGCGGATTCGGGCGGGGATATCCGGGCCGCGCACGCCAGGGGATGCGCCCACCGGTGATGAATGAGGCTCCCAGGATGCCGATGCCCGCCGATGATTTGGAACGCTCGCTGGAGCCGCTCGGAGCCCGGATCTTCGATGCATCGACTCCGGAGGAATTCCGGCGGATACTGGGCGTGATCCTCGACCAGATTGGAAGGTCCTGACGGGTGCGGCTTACGTGGCTCTTTTTCCTTCCAATTTTGGCGTTCGGGCAGCCGGGTCCGCCCCAGGGGGGCACGCGGGACCGGTACTTCAACCGGGTCCCGTTTGAAAAGTGGCAGCAGGAGGGTCCGGCATCGGGCCTGCACTGGAGCTACAGAATCCTCCCGGCAACGCTTTCGGCCCACCAGCGCCAGTCGGTACGGATGGAGATCCAAATCGACAAGGGGGAGATCGAGACACGGCGGGAGCCGCCGGGCGGGAACAGGGAACTGGCGATCTTGGCAGAGTTCCAGGATTCGCAGGGGCGCAAGTGGCGCACGCACGACATTTTCGACCTGACGAGGATTCCGGCCGGAGCCAAGGCCCAGACTGTAATGCTGGCGCAGGATATCTTTATCCGGCCGGGCGACTACGCAGTTTCATTGGCAATCTGCGACAGCAAGAGCTTGGACCACAGTTTCGCGAAGGTCGCGCTGAAGGTGCCTCCGGTCCGCAAGGACCCGTTGCCCGGCTCGGATATGGATTTGCCGTCGGTGGAATTTGTCCGGGCATTGGCGACACCGGACAGCTGGTTCCAGCCGTACCTGCGGGGCCGGTTGAAGCTGCCGGTGCCGTCGAAGAACCCGGTCCACGTGGATTTGGTGATGAACATGACGCCGTCGCAGCGGGCCCAGGGGTCCCTGAGAATTTTCCGGCGGAACATGGGCGTGTTGGTTCCAGCTTTGCGGATTTTGGCCGGCATGCGGCCGGAAAACGGCAGCATGGATGTGGAGCTGCTGGATCTGGTGCGGCGCAAGACCTGGGAGCAGAAGACGGTTGCGCGAGGGCTCGATTGGAGCCGGATGCGGGAGCCGTTCGCGGACACGAATCCCGGAATCATCGACGCGCAGTCATTGGCGGCAAAGCGGGAGATGCTCCAGTTCTTCTGGGACAAGCTTCTTGAGAAGGCCGACGAGCCAAATGCGGGGGCGGCGAAGCGGGTTGTAATCGTGCTGAGCGCCCCGGTGTTTCTCGACGGCCAAAACAAGGTGGAGCCGGCCATTGGCCCCAAGGATCCGAATCGGCGGGTGTTTTATGTCCGGTACCGTCCGCCTCCGCCCCGAATCATGCAGGTGGCACCGGACGGGTCCGCCATTCCGGCAGCGCCGTCGATGCCGATCGACGAGTTGGAGCATGTGGTGAAAATGCTGGACGCCAAGATTTACAGCGTGTCGACCGCGCCGGAATTCCGCAAGGCGGTGGCGGCGATCATTGCCGAAATTGGACGGATGTAGGGTACTACTGGAGCTCGGCCTTAGTACTGATAGGCCCCGCCGCGCCGAAACATCCCCCTGCCGACTTGCAACGCGCTATACTGGAAAAGTAATTGAAGTTGATTCGCTGACGCCCATCCCTTCCGGCGCGACCATTTGTTCGAGCATTCAGTGTTTGAAGTTTGCGGTCGCGTAGTCGTACATGGAATCCCCGGAGCCCCGGAAACCGGGCAACGCCGGGCCCATGTCGCCGTCCGTAAAACTAGGTCCGTAAACGACGGGCCTGAAATAGGCTTTCGCCGATTTTGCTTCCTCAAACAAAACTGAACCTCGAATGAACACTTTCTCTGAACTGGTTACATCTCCGCTCCTGCGGACCAACTTGACTCGCCAAGGCATCACGGAGCCCACTCCGGTCCAAGCGCAGTCCATCCCCCCCGCCATGCTCGGCCAGGATCTGGTTGCCACAGCGCAAACCGGAACCGGCAAGACCTTGGCCTTCTCGATTCCGATCATCGAACTATTGGGCAAGGGTCCGGCGAGCTCCAAGCCGCTGGCACTGGTGCTCAGCCCCACCCGCGAACTCGCGCTCCAGATTGAAGAAGCCTTCAACCGGGCCGCGATGGGCACGGGCCTGAAGACTGCCGCCATCGTCGGCGGCATGAGCGAATCCCGTCAGATCCAGCAGCTCCGCAAGGGTGCGCAGGTTCTGATCGCGACCCCGGGCCGCCTCCAGGATTTCCTGGACCGCAACTTGGTCTCGCTCGAACTGGTCCGCATCGTCGTTCTCGATGAAGCCGACCGCATGCTCGACATGGGCTTCCAGCCCGCCGTTGAAGCGATTCTGAAGAAGACGGCGAAGGAGCGGCAGACGCTGTTCTTCTCGGCCACCTTCGAGGGCGCTGCGGAAAAGCTCGTCACCCGCTACATGAAGAATCCTGTCCGGATTTCGGTTGGTTCCACCACCCGCCCCGCGGACAAGATCGAAATGAATGTGTACGAAGTCGACCAGGACCGCAAGCTCGGCCTCCTCAAGATGCTTCTTGAGAACGAGCAGGGCTCCTTCCTCGTCTTCGCGCGCACCAAGCACGGTGCCGACAAGCTCGCCAAGAAGCTTTCGACGGGCGGCTTCAAGTCGACCGCGATTCACGGCGACCGTTCGCAAAACCAGCGCAACCAGGCGTTGAAGGGCTTCCAGGAAGGCTACTACCGCGTTCTGGTTGCCACCGACGTCGCCGCCCGCGGCATCCACGTCGATGGCATCTCGCATGTTGTCAACTACGACCTGCCGCAGGCCGCCGAAGATTTCATCCACCGTGTGGGCCGTACGGGCCGCGCCGGGGCCGAGGGCGTCGCTTCGACGTTCGCCACCAGCCACGAACGCAACGATATCCGGAACATTGAGCGGATTCTGAAGATGAAGCTCAACCGCAAGGACGTTCCGCAAGGTTTGGCGCGCGAGGAGCGCAGTTCGGCTCCCGTGATCGTGATGCCGAGCCGGGAATACGGCCAGCGCGATGCTTCCCGTGGTTCGTCGCAGGGCGAAGGCCGTGCGCAGGGCGGCGGACAGGGTGGTGCGAAACAACCGTACCAGTCCAAGTCTCAGTCGTTCCGTCCGGGCCGCCGTCGTTTCGGCAACTAGCTTCTAGCGATTTCTTTTCTCTTCCTGTTTTTCAAACAAGGGCATCAGGTTGCTTTCGATCCAATCGAAGGCGGCCTCGATGCCCTTTTCTTCGTAGACCCGCCCGATTCTGGCCTCGACCTCGGAAGCATCCCCGAACGCCGACAGGAACCGGTTGGCGGTCATGCGCTCAAAGCGGGCGCTATCCAACACGCCGATGTCGCGCAGGATGCGCTTCCGGGCAAACAGGTTGAGCACGGAATCCCCGATCCATGCCTCCTCCAAAATCTTGCGACGACGTTCCTGTCCGGTCAAAAGCACCTCAAATGCAATTATGGAACGTGGACTTTCGGAGTGAGCTGGAAGCCGTGCTGCCTTCGGACTTGCCGAACCGTGCGGATGTTGTGGAGAAGACGGCGCTGCATCTGGAGCGGATCGAGGAGACCAACAAACTCTTCAATTTGACGCGGATTGTGTCGCCCAGGGATGCAGCAATCAAGCACGTGCTGGATGCGTTGATTCCATGGCGGTTGTTCGTTGGGGCGAAACACTTGCTGGACGCGGGCACAGGCGCGGGGTTTCCAGGGATTCCGCTGGCGATTGCGCTGCCTGATTTGCGGATCACGATGGCGGAATCGACGGGCAAGAAAGCTCGGTTCGTTGCGGACACTATTGCGGCTCTGGGCTTGGCCAACGCTTCGGTTTCCGCAGAGCGGGTGGAGGATCTGACGAAGGCGGTCCGATTCGACTTGGTGACCGCTCGGGCGTTTGCGCCGATGGGCCGCGCGCTGGAGTTTCTCGCACCTGCCTTGAAATCCGGTGCGCGGGGGCTCCTGTACAAGGGGCCGGACATTGAGCAGGAAATCGCCGAGGCCGCTCCGCAAATGAAGAAGCTGCGGGCGACGGCGGTGGAAGTAATGCGCTACGACCTGCCGGATTCGATGGGTAGCCGCCGGATCGTGGAGGTCCGGCTGTCGGCTCCGACCAGCGCCGTTAGAATAAAGGCATGAAACTCCGCGCTGCGTTGTTGGTCTTGCTGGCTGTTGGGGTGGTTGTATTCGTCGCGATGGGGGCGGGTCCGGCCCTGAAACAGGGCGATGTGGCCCCCGCGTTCCAAGGCGTCGACCAGCACGGCAAGACGATCCGGCTGGAGGATTTCCGGGGCAAGTCCGATGTCGTGTTGTATTTTTATCCGAAGGATGGCACGCCCGGGTGCACGGCCCAAGCGTGCTCGCTACGGGACGGTTACAAGAAGATCGAAGCCGCGGGGGCGGTGGTGATCGGAGTCAGTGCGGACAGCGCGGAAAGCCATGCGAAATTCGCCGCAGCCCACAGCCTGCCGTTCAGCATCCTGCCCGATCCCGACCATTTGCTGATCAAGATGTATGGCGTCGGAATGCCGATTATCGGGATTTCCAAGCGCACGACGTTCGTGATCGGACGGGATGGAAGAATCAAAGCCGTTATCCCCTCCGCCCGGACGTCTGACCACGACCGCCAGGTGCTGGAGATCCTAGCGGGGACCGCTTCACATTGACCCTGCGCGATTTGCCGTCCGTTCACGAACTGGCGGGGCAGTTGGATCCCTCTGTTCCGCATGAACGTCTGGTTGCGCTGGCCAGAACCGTGATCGATGCCGCGCGCGAGGCGATTTTGCGGGGTGAGGTTCACGGCAAGTCTCCATTGCAGGTGGCGGAGGACGCGGTTCGAGGGTGGAAATCGCAGTCCCAGCGCCGGGTCATCAACGCTACCGGTGTCGTATTGCATACGAATTTGGGGCGGGCCCCACTGCCGGAATTGCCATCGACTGCAGGCTACAGCAATTTGGAGTATGACCTCGGAACCGGTCGCCGGGGCAAGCGTGATGTCCATGCGGGGCGGTTGCTGGAGGCGTTGCTGGGGTGTCCGGCCATTGCGGTGAACAACAATGCCGGAGCCCTGTTCCTGATCCTGAACGAGCTTGCGGCGGGTGGCGAGACCATCATTTCGCGCGGGGAGTTGATCGAGATCGGGGACGGATTCCGGATTCCGGAGATCATGCGGCGGTCGGGGACGGAATTGCGGGAAGTCGGGACGACGAACCGGACGCGGATCGAGGACTACCGGGATGCGATTACGGAACGGACCCGGGTCCTGCTGCGGGTGCATCCGAGCAATTTCCGCATGACTGGGTTTACAGCCCGTCCGGAGCTGGCGGAATTGGTGGCCTTGGGTCGGGAACGGAATATTCCGGTCTATGAAGACTTGGGGAGCGGATGCCTGGTGGACATGGGCGGGTATGGAATTCCCGAGCCAACGGTGCAGCGGAGTCTGGCGGGGGGGGCGCATGTGGTGTCGTTCTCGGGAGACAAGTTGCTGGGTGGATCGCAGGCGGGCATCATTGCCGGGGATACGGTGTTGGTGGGGCGAATCCGGCGCAATCCGTTGTTCCGGGCATTCCGGCAGGACAAGCTCGCCACCCACGCCTTGGAAACGGTGGCGCGTCACCTGCTGCTGGGGGATTTCGACCGGATTCCGGCGTTGCGGATGATGCGGATGGGGTTGGATGAGCTGCGGTCGCGTGCGGAGGGACTGGCCCGTCGCATCGAAGGAGCTACCGTCGTGGCGGGCGAGTCCGTGATTGGCGGCGGGTCGACTCCTGACCTTGCCCTCCCAACTTGGTTGGTGGTATTGCCGGAAACGGAAAAGGCGTCCAACTTGGAGCGGCGGTTGCGTTTGGGCGACCCGCCGGTGATTGCACGGATTGAAAGCGACCGGGTGGTGTTGGATCCCCGGACGATTTTCCCGGAGGAAGAGACTGTGTTGGTGGGGGCGGTGGTGGGTGGGGGGCGCTTGGCCCCCGCACCCGCCTGACGGGACGGCTATTTCGAGGGGCAGGCTTGGCGGCGCTGGCGCATGCCGGCGAGCCCGACCAGCAGAATGCCGACCAGCGCGGTTCCAAGGGATGCCGGTTCCGGTGCTTCGGCACTGCTGAAACCGGGTGCGTTCTGCAGCGAGGTTACTTGGACAGATGTCACGGACGACGTCGATCCGCCCAGCGCCAGACTCAGGGAGTCCGGTATTTTGCGGGCGTCGCCACCGCAGTAGTCGAGTACCTGTTTGTATGCGTCGTATTTGGCAACCACGCTGCGACTGCCATCCTCGGTGGTGATCCAGACTGTTACGGGCAGGGTGCGCTCGGAGAGACGGGAGCTGTCGACCTCGATTTCCGCTTTTCGATAGGAGTTCTTCCCATCGCCGGATTTCGATTCGCTTTCGCCGGAGTTGTTGCCGTCGGTGGACTTGCTGGCGTCGCCGCCATCTTCAGTCTTGGCAGCTTGGGCAAGCTCGTCCCCTTTCGAATTGGAATCCTCCTTCGAGTTCAAATCGGGCGTTGCAAGAGCCTTAACTGCTTCCGATGAAGGCTTTCCGTCACCACCGTTGTCGCCAGATTGGACGTAATTGCCCGAACTGTCGATGGAGATGGCGAGGAAGGCTTTGGACAGATCGGTGGTGTCGATTTCCCCGCTGGCGGTTGTGGGTAGGTCTGCTGGGTTGAAAAATCCAAGTGAGAACCCTTTGTTCCCGCTGTCCGTCCAGTTTGCGTAGTGGAACTGGACGTCGATGCCGTAGTCTAAGGGCAATTTCACTCTACCAGCTGAATCGGCGTTGTCGGTTTCTGGAATCAGGATGCTAGCGGCCTGTGACCGGGATGGGAGAAGAAGGGCAAAGGCTATAAGCGCAAAGGTGGGAACGAGCCGTGTGGGGGTGGCGTGCATGGAGGCCTCACAGGTGTGCTTTGCATTCGTTGTGCCACCTTGTATTTGCTCTATTTTCAATAGCTTGGCCCTGTTCCGCGGGTCGAAGTGTCCTGCGGTGGGATGTTCCCCGAGGGTTTGCTGTCTCGAAATGGAACAGTCGGACCGGTCTATTCTGTGGTCGCGGGGACCCGGCCAGCCTTTGCGTCCGCAAGGGATATTCCGTTCGATTCGAGTACGGTGCCCGTCGTCTGGTCGAGATTGGTCCTCGCATTGCGGTGGTTGATCAAAGCCGAGATCTCGCTGGCCTTGGCAGTGGCCAGATCGCGCTGCTGTTGAGTGACGTTGTAGGTTGTCGATTCGCCAGCCGCGAACTTCTTCTTTTCGGCGTCGAAGAGTTTTTCCTGCAGAATCCGGTTCTGCACGGCCGCTTGGTAGCGGGCACGGGCTTGGCGGATGGCGACGACGGCATTCGAGACATCCACCTGGACTTGGTTGACGCTTCGGGCGTGCTCCAGTTGTTGCTGGCGCAGGGAGAGTTGGTCGATGCCCTGGTCGGCCTGCGCTTGGCGGTTATTGAGGGTTAGCCGTGCGCCGCCGCCGAAACTTTCGGTGGGGAAGTTCTGCCGGACAACCTGGCCCAGGGCGGTGCCGACGCCGCCTACAAAGTAGGGGTCGGCCGTGGTGCCGCGCACTCTCCGGGCTGTGCCTGCAAGGCCGGTGGTGCTGCGGCTCAAAGTCACCTGTGCCGTCGGCAGGACGCCGTTCCTGGTGCCCAGCGAGGAGACCTCCGCAGTCTTCAAGGAAACTTCCTCCGATTGGATATCGGTGCGGTTCGCCATCGCCTTCTTGACAAGCTCGGTAACGGCGGGCAGGTCATCGGATGCCGGCATCTCCAAGTGGTCGAGCGGCACGATTCGCACCGACGCCAATTCGCCAGCCCCCAATCCGGTGCGGCTGATCAGGTTCTTGAGCTGCACCTCCTGTTGTTCCAAGGCGATCTCGGAGTTGACGAGTGCTTGTTGGGCGACCGCGACCTGGTTGTCGGCGGTGGTGACATCCAGAGCTGCAACCGCGCCGAGTTCGAGCCGACGCTGGTTTTCCTTCAGGAAGGTCTCGGCAGCCTCCAAGGCACCCTTTTTGGCGGACCGATCCTCATGGTCGGCCACCAGTGCGAAGTAGCTGTTGAGAACGGAAAGGACGGTCCGGGAAGCTTGGGTCTTGAACGTCAGGTCAGAGGCGTCCAAGTTCATTTTGGAGATGGTGATGTTGCGGCCACCCACTTTTGCTCCGAAACCATTCATCAGGTTCTGGGTCATGGAAAACGAGAGGGTCATCGACGTGGACGGGTTCAGTACGTCGGACGGCGCGTTTTCATTCAGGAAGTGGTTCCCGTAGCTGACGGTCAGCGAGCCGCCAGAGAGGAA
>CAITMP010000421.1 GCA_903893525.1 uncultured Acidobacteriia bacterium
GCCTCGCGCATGCGCCGTTGAATCTCCAGCAAAGTAGCCTCGGCATCGTCGTCATACCAATGGTTCCACAATCGTTCCAGGTCAGAGGCGATTTGGCTCCATTGGATCTGCAGCTTGGCCATTGTTGTGGCCTTCCGGTCGAGCCCCACGGCAATTGAGTACGCCGTTGCCAAGGCCGAGATCGAAGCGGTAACCACAGGAACCCAAGCGGGAGCTTTGCCGATGACCGATGCAGCCGCACCCGACGAAAGAAAGAACGACACGCCGGTCAAGAACTGCTTGCGCTTGGAGTAGGTAACAGTCAAATCACCGAAGTACATCGCGCATACTTCGGCAGCATACATTTCCTGCCAAACCTTGTCCGTCTCAGTGCTCGTCAGCATGGCCGTTCCAAGTCTTATTCTAGTTCAGTTTTGTTCACGAGAACAACGCCCGGACCGGCTCGGAACCCTGCACGGAGATACCGACAACATCCAGCATCGTTGCGGCGAGCATCGAGGGGGTCACCGGGTTTTCCCGTGGTTCCGCGCCCAGAGCATCGGAACTTCCGTACACCTGCCCGCCCCGGACGCCTCCCCCGGCCACCAATGCCGTCCAGCAGCCGGGCCAATGGTCGCGGCCTCCGGTTGGGTTGATCCTCGGGGTGCGTCCGAATTCGCCGGAGGCCACCACCAACGTCGATTCCAGGATCCCGCGCCGGGCCAGGTCCGTCAGCAAGCCGCTGTAGGCAGTGTCGAACATTGGTCCGACCACGTCCCGGTAGCAGTTGGTGGTGGAAAACGGCTTCCAGCCGTGGCTATCCCATGTCGTTTGGTCGAAGACCGATTCGAACATGTTCACGGTGACGAAGGGGGTGCCCGATGCCACCAACTCGACCGCCTTCCGGCAGTTGGCGTGGAAATCCAGCGGGCCATCCTGCAAAAGGACATGGCCGGGCACCAGGTCCCCGGTTCTGGCCAGCTCGTCGCCGGACTCGTGCACTGGCTCGCCATCGTGCCACATGGACCGGATCAGCGTGTACTTGTCGGCCTGCCGGGCCATGCGGGGGAAGATTTCGGCGATTTCGATCCCCGGCACATTCGTTCGAATGGCTTGGAACGCGCCGCGCACGTGGCTTGGCGCTTCCGGTTTCAGGTCCCACGTATCCAATTGCGACGGACCACCAACGAGCCGCAGGAAGATACAGCTCTTCCCGTGGCTGTGGGTCGGAATACCGGCATGGGCCAGTCCAGCAGGAACCGCCAATGCCCCGACCCGCAGGAAATCCCGCCGCAAGACCATAAGCTACTGATTCTCCTGATACTCGTCGTACCAAGCCATCTGGATCCGCTCCAACTTTCCTTCGTTGGACCGGGTGGGCTCGTCGTCGAAGTCCTCCAGCTCCATCACAAATTTGTGCAAGTCCGTAAACCGTACGGTGATCGGATCCACTGTCGGATGTTTTTCGTACAGTGCCAAACCGATGTCTTCAGCGTCTTCCCAGCTCAATCCAGCCATGAGCACATGCTATCCTGCCGGTGGATCGGAGTGCTAGTGCCGCGAACATTATTTCTTTTTTTGGTCGCCGCATCGGCGTTTGGCCAACTGACTCCAGCGCAGAAGAAGGCGAATCTGGATTCATTCGACACTGTTTGGAGGACTGTACGCGACCGGCATCCGGACGCCAAGCTGAACGGTCTCGATTGGACGGCGATTTACGATTCGGCGCAACCGCGAATCTCCAATGCCTCCTCGATGGAGGAGGTCCGGGGGGTGCTTCGGGAAATGCTCTACAAGTTGGGTGCCTCACACTACGCGATTATTCCGAGCGAGCGCTACGATACGCCAGCGATTGGGTCCCCTGCAGCCGCAGTTCCGACAGTGAACAAGACCAAGTCGGTGGCGGCGGCAAGCCCAACCGAGCCGCAACCGCCAGAGCTCCCGTCCCCCCGATCAAAAGGCACAGACGCATCCGAGCCCGAGGGCAAAATCATCCGATTCGCGAACCTGCCCGAACTCCGCCTGCATTTCGAGGCTAGGAAGCTCCCGAGCGGCATCGGCTACATCCGTTTCAACGAATTTCTCGATCCTGTTTCGATCATGCCCAAGGTGGAAACCGCCGTCCGCGATTTCGCAAAGTCCCCGGGTGTCATCATCGATCTGCGGGGAAACCCGGGTGGGATCGGCATCATGGCCATGGGTATTGCCGGATTTTTCATCGCCGAGGAGGGCAAGCAGCTGGGCACCATGACCATGCGCGATGCAACCCTGAAATTCGTGGTCTTCCCGCGACCGGAAACCTATGATGGCCCGTTGGCCGTGCTGGTCGACGGAGGTTCCGCTTCCACGGCCGAGATTTTCGCGCAGGGCATGCAGGACTTGGGCAGGGCCCGCATCTTCGGCTCGCTGACGGCCGGGGCGGCTCTCCCGTCCGACATTGTGCGGCTGCCCAACGGCGACCGATTCCAGTACGCCCAAGCAAGCTACACTTCAGTTAAAGGTAGAGTTTTGGAAGGCAACGGCGTGGTTCCGGACCAAGAGGTGCGGGAGTCTGCCGATTCCTTGTCGGCAGGACGGGACCTTGTCATTGAAGCAGCTGAAAATTGGATTGCTGGTCGTCGCAAATAGCGCCATTGCCTGGTGTTCGGGGGCGGTGCTGCCGCGTCCTGCCCAAGTACTCGACCGCTACCTGCAAGCGACCGGCGGCAGCCCGGCTTGGCACTCGAAAAAGTCCGAACGCGTCGAGATCGAAGGCCGGGACTTGGAATCCAGTCGCACGATTCTGAAAGCCTCACTCACGACCGCCCGCAACGGCAACAGCATCCACCAGATTCAAAATCCGCAGGAGGCCTCA